>JACZSS010000672.1 GCA_022574115.1 Candidatus Heimdallarchaeota archaeon
TCTAATGCCAATATCTTCAGCCTTGTATTGAATCCGGCTGATTAGTTTATTGAGGGTTCTTTGATGGACTCAGTTTCAAATGAATCAATGTACATATTATATTTCTAAATTAATAATTCTAATTATATCTTTGTGGAATTTGAAAAACTTTCTCAAAAACTCTAAATAGAAAAACCGTGACGCTAAAATGTGGATGAAACTTTAACTTGGAAGTTAGTTCTAGAAGGGTCAACCGAGTCCGAGAGTGATGACTTGGAGTTGCATTTCATTGACGCATCAAATATTTTTGGCGAACCAACTATAGAACGAAGTTTTGTGGATGCAATAATTACGCATTCAGCTAAGAAAGAACACTACAGCGTATTTAGAAATCTGAAAAGAATAATCTCGGATAAAGGTGAGGATATGACTGGAATGGCGATTTGGGCTCTTCTCGGAATCGTTAAGGAAAATTCGCAACGAGTAGGATTACTCCTCGGTTCGCTTGAAGCTGGAGGTGTTCATATAATAGCTGCCTGGCCAAATTCGTTTGCCGATCAGCTTAGAGGTGACGTTTCGTTGTTGGACATAGTTTTGGACAATTTTACCTCTAATCCAGATTTTTGGAAGCAAGTTGATCTAGTGGTTGGATTTCACTGATTCGCTATCAGTATCAAGAATTTGGTGAACTGTTAACCCATTATCCGTTAAGATCTTTGCAAATTGATCGATATTAGCTTGTTCGGGAATCGTAAATTCAGGAAATGAATCAGGTGAGGCGATTTGCTTCAAGGTAGACAAAAATTTATTTTTCGTCCCTAGATCATCACGATCAAAAAATTTCTTTTTGACATATAATTTGTAGCTGGCAGTCCCAGAAGTCTCATCCTTGAATGGGTTTTCTGCCATTCGATCGATGATTTTATTGGTAAACTTTTTCTCTTGCAGAATAATAATTTTGTCGATGATTGATTGTAAATACATAATAATTTGGGTTGGAGGAGGTTTTATGATTGATTTATACGATTGTTTCAACAGAGAAAGTGATCCTTTCATCATAATAATGGGAATTAATGATGCACCAGCCACTGCTGCCACTGCCGTTCCACCGATAATTGCAGAACGCTGTCCGAGTTCAGACTTATCAATCCGGCCTAGTGTTTTTTTTATTTCCTTATAGGGTATCCAAGCAATTCCTTGGCTGCGAATGTACATGATAATTCCCCCAAAGGCGGGTAATATGGTGAACTCACCTTTTTGTAGATTAAGTGAGGAAATAATTGCTGGCACCCAAACCTCTAGTTCATCCAAAGGAGGTAGATCTAATTCTTCCGTGGTTGATTTTTTCTTCCTCCAAAACATTAGATTTCACCTAGTTTCCCAAATTAAACCAAAGAATACCTGCAACTAGAAATGGCATGACTACATTATCGATAAAAGATATTGACAGGGCTTCAACAATACTGGCGGCAATTGCACTTACCAGCGAAATCATTATTACAAACATCGAAATCTCAAAAGGGTCTAGAAGTAAGATAGCAAAAATGATCCCGAGAAAAGTGCCTAAAAAAACCCCAAACGACCCTTCAACGGATTTTTCGGATATTATTTTGAATTTATGTTTTCCAAAGGGTCTGCCGATAAATTCTCCTAAGCCATCACCCCATCCGACAGATAGAACACCAGCTAAGAATAACCAACGAGTATCGATAAATACTATCAGCAAAGCAAAAACCGAAATTGTTGTGAACACCGTGTTAATTGTGGATTCTTTCTCTGTTTGACCTTCCCGAGTCCCCATAGAAATTAGTTTTTGAAGAATCTGGATTTGTGGGATGATCGTTAAAATTCCTAAAATCGCCAAAACAATCCCTACGATCAGAATAATGTCGTCTAATGTGGTCAGAAGGGACCCATAAATTCCCATAATTGTAAGTCCGCAAGTGTGAATTAACTTCCGAATAAACCATGGCCGCATTTGGCGTGATTTGGCCCAAAATGCGACGCCTAACAAGATAAGAGGCGCGACCAGTAAAATGGAGATTTCAAAAGGAGTTAGACTCAACTATTGAAAAATTCATTTAAGGGATATAACCCTAACGATCGACTAATCAATTAATCACGAGTTAATAGTTAATGCACCGATCGATCGGGCCGTTATCTTTGCCGATTACAATTGTGTCAATCGTTAGACTATCACAATAATCAACAATCTTAC
>JACZSS010000071.1 GCA_022574115.1 Candidatus Heimdallarchaeota archaeon
ATTGTAATAATTTCAAATTCTTGGCTATCGCGTGAAATTATTTTTTTATTGGAAGTACGCCAAGCAAAAATAGCTTAATCAATCTTATCATTCACGAATAAGATGCCTCGCTAAGTAATTTGAATGAATAAAAACGCTAAAGCTCACCTTGCTCTTTTTTGTGCCAATCTTATTTATGGAGCCAATTACACCATAGCAAAGGAGGTGATGCCGGCATATATACAACCGTTTGGATTTGTTTTGCTCAGGGTAATCGGGGCATTCCTTATGTTTTGGCTGCTTCACGCATTAATTATTCGTGAAAAAGTTGACAAAATCGATTATCTGAAATTGGCAATATGCGGATTATTCGGTGTTGCAATAAACCAAGTGCTGTTTTTGGAGATGACACGTGTAACGGTAGGTTTTATGAATTGTTGCCCTTAAAGTAATCATTGATATTTTCCAATTGGATAATATCATTTTTCGAGACGAAAATAGTTAGAAATTTCCTCAATTGCGTACTCGATATTACTAGAACTTTTACGTCAGTTTACAAAAAGAGCCTTATGACTGACCAACCAAGAAAGGCACAACCATTTGAATTGGATACCCTGATGGATCTAATCAGACTTGTTATATCTAACTCAGGTAATCGATCAGGTTACTTGTATTATGGTCAACACAATGACCAGCCTTTATTTGCAGTTTCGCACTTAGTTCCATCATGGTATGAAATGAGAGGATTGCCGGTTACACTATTTGCAAGAACAGATACTCCACCTGATGAAAATATAATTGCTTACAAATTTGCAACCGAGACGGAGGAAGAAAATTGGAGTTATGTCAAACATGTGACTACCGATCCAAATACGATATACATTCCTTTAATCAAAGTTAAAGAATTTCCAACGTTCTTCATTTAGGAAGAAATCGTTTTATTGAACGGAGTTAGTTTTGATTATTTTCCTTTATTAATATGAGTTTTTTTTAACCCGAAGATTTATGCGACAATTAGAATTAATCATCTAGTCCAAATTAGTGGCTAGGATGGGCCAAAAATACGAAAATGGTGCTTAAATGAGTTTGGTCGAGTTGAAAGTGCAAGCAGAAGAAATTGCCAATCTGATGAGAAATTGGGATGACGTAATCTCGATTGCTTATGTTCCTAATGCAGATTCCCTAATCGCAGCCTCAATTTTTGCAAAAACGTTCTATTCACTTGAGAAGCCGTGTGTTTTATTTAGTTTAAGCCAAAATGAGGATACGGGGCATCTTCACAAGCGAAATGAAAATCATAATTCAATTATCATCGGAGTATCACCTGCAGAATTTGATTTCCCCGCTGCTGAAAACAGCTTCATTTTTGTCAACACCGAACCAGCTGATACTTTAGTAAATGTGGCAGAGGAAATCTCTTATGTAAACTTGAATTCTTCTGATTATGGCTATGCGGGGATAGAAAGTAGCTTATCAGCAGTTTCCACCCTTATTTGTTTACAACTTAACCCCGATCTAATCGAGGTATTAGAACTTGCACTGGTTGCCTCCCATACCAAAAACCCTCTCTCAAAATATGTTGGATTGACTGATCATCTTGCTCAAAAGGCTCAGACAATGGGTTTAATCCGAATAGAGAAGCGAATAAGTATTCTAGGTAGCGAGATTATGAGCATTGCAGATTCTTTCACCTTTAGCTTTCAACCTTTTTTACCAGGTCTGACTGGAAATGAGCTTGGTGTACGTGAATTTTTTGCCCGAACTGGAGTAGAAATTGAGATTGGGGAACGAAGTAGAAAATTGAAAGACTTAGATCGTGAAGAAGTTACTCAGCTTAACACTAGCCTCATTATTCACCTGTCGACTCAAAAAGGGCACCTCGAAGAGGAACTAGTTTTCATTCGAGATAAAACGTTTATTCTTCGAGAAAAAAATGATTTAATTGTAAGCAACACGTGGGACTATGCCGTTTCTATAAATGACGCAATTTTGAGAAATGAGCAGCCTCTTGCTCTTGCTGTTTTGATAGGAAATAGATCCGAATATTTGATGGAACTTGGAAAATTATATTCAAATGAGCGGAAATCAATTATGATTTCGTACCAATTCTTAACCGATCACCTCGATGAGGTCGTAGAACTGAAAAATCTTAGATATTTTGTCGGGGACAGCAAAATTTTATGGTATAACTCTATGTTAACTGCGGCTATGGCCTTGTCAAGTGGATCTATCTCCAGTGATCTTCTGTTTGCTGTCGTGGCACCTGGACCTGATTCCAATGTAACCGTCGGTTTCAGAGCCTCAAAAGGTCTGAACTTGCCTAAAGGATTAATTGATCTGGTGAAAAATGTTGCGATGACTTTTGATAACATATCACGAGTAGAGGGTTCGAAGTTAAGTTCGCAAATAATCATACCGAAGGAGGCATACCAGGACTTTCTTTTTGACTTAAACAAAAGACTGGAGTGATTGAATGAAATTTTTAGTAAAATCGACGATTAGGTTAATGTATAACAATCCGTCGGTATTGTATCATGCAATCAATCCGGAAAATTCAACAATGAAAGAGGGAAAAGTTGTTAGTTCAATGGACGATAATGGAGTAACAACTGTAATTTCAGGTCGGCTAACGATTGGCACTCTGATGAATACAATCGACGATATCCTGAAAACTGCAATTCTGGCTCAAAGCGTAGAAGTATCGACTCTTGAATGAGCAATCAAGATGAATTATAATCAATTTCCAGCCAAACTAGATCATCTTATCAGTGTAATGCATCTGAATATTGCAGAGTACTGGCCAGATGTAACCAAATGGAAAAACGAATCAGTGGAATCTAAAGTTGATAAGGGGGGATGGTGGGTTGATGATTCTCTCCTCAAATGGCATTTTGATGTATTGAAAAGTTGTCGAGGCGGTATGTTACTAATGATGTTCGGGGGTGAAATTATAGCAGAACTTGATTACGTAATATCATCTGATCCCAAAATTCCGTCAAACCATAGGATTCATATCATTTGGCTGTTGGTTAGTAAGGAACATCGCAGAAGAGGAATTGCAAAACAGCTAATTGAATATCTTCATAGGATAAATATTGCCTCTTATCCCGTTTGGGTTGAAGCAGAGGACGACAGATCACGCTTACTTTACGACAATTTGGGATATGAGGTGGAAATTTATCAGAATTGGGAAATACATGAACACGAATTTCAGCAGGTGAAGATTGCTTCACAAATTGACTTGCCAATCCAAGTAACGAGGGTGGGTTTTGATTCTTTGGCTAATGAATTGGATAAATTTGAATGTCTATTAGGACGTTACTTTGCCCCTAACTATGATATTGAACAACTCAATCGTAGTGAGATAGCTACTCAATTTATCTGGGGTCAATCTACTATTGCTTCGTTGATTAAATTTGAAACTCAGAGTTGTACATACATGGGTGTTGTCACGCAATATCCTAGGCTGTACTTCAGAGGAAAACTAAATAGGGATGAATTAATCCTTGTATTCAGACGGTTTTTTGCAAAAATATTTAGTCAAGGATTTAAGACTATTTTCGTCCAAACTTATTTGTCATACGATTTAACCGAGATTTTGGATACCGTTGGTTCTAAGTTGATCAAAGAAAATGATGCAATTCACCAATTGAATTCCCCGGCTGATTGATTGATACGAATGACTACGCATAATGAATAACTCATTAAAACGTTTTGAATTTGAAAAAATCATGCAAATCAAGTCGAACCAGCAATTTATGGCTGATGAATTATCAAGACTTCGTGACGCTGGGCTGTATAATCGGATTCCTGTACTTGAAAGCCCACAAGGGGCATGGTTAGTCATAAATGGTAAGAAAGTCCTTAACTTATGCTCAAACAATTATTTGGGTTTGGCTAACCATCCAGTTCTGATTGAAGAAGCCAAGAATATTTTGGATGAGTTTGGAGTTGGTCCTGGTGCGGTGAGAACTATAGCCGGCACAATGCAACTTCACAAAGATTTAGAAAGCATTCTAAGTGAATTTAAGAAAGTTGAATCCACTCTTGCTCTTCAATCTGGATTTGTTGCAAATCAGGCCGTAATTCCCACAATGGGTGCTGACGCAATCTTTACAGATTCGTTAAATCATGCTTCAATTATTGATGGAGTTCGATTGACTAAAGCGAGCCGCTTCATTTATGACCACAACTCTGCCTCCGATTTACAAAACAAATTAGAGAAAGCAAAAGATGCCAAGCGTAAACTGATCATTACGGATGGAGTTTTCTCCATGGACGGAGATATTGCACCGATCGATGAAATTGCAAAACTCGCGACGGAGCACGAAGCTTTACTAATGGTAGATGATGCACACGGAGAAGGAGTGATAGGAGATCACGGAAGAGGAATTTCGAGCCACTTCAATTTACATGATGGTGAAGTCGATATAGAAGTAGGTACATTGAGCAAAGCGGTGGGTGTAGTAGGTGGTTTTATCTCTGGCTCGAAAGTTCTAACGGAATACTTAGAACAGAAAGGAAGACCATTTCTCTTTTCATCAGCTTTGACTCCGCCAGACGTTGCTGCTTCCATTGCGGCAGTAAAAATATTAATGAGCGATGATAGCTTAGTGAAGAAACTCTGGAAAAATGGAAATTATTTCCAAAAAGCATTACGGGATCTCGGATTCGATACAGGTAGGACCCAAACACCGATCACACCGGTAATGATTGGTGAGGCAAAGAAAAGTTCCGAATTTTCACGTAAATTACTTGAAGCAGGTGTGTTTGCCATGAGTATCGGATTTCCCACCGTACCTAAAGGGATGGCACGCATTCGTGCGATGGTGTCTGCAGCTCATTCGATAGAAGATTTGGACAAGGGTCTTGAGTGCTTTGAAAACATAGGAAAGGAATTAAATCTGATTTAATACCAAGATCGTTTATTTCCTCTGTCCGCTAGATAATCTGCCAAAATACGAGCTCCCTCATTGGCTGCATTTATTACTCTATCTTCACCTTTAACCTCAAACTCATTGGTGACTCGATTAGCGTATACTGCACAAATTGCACCCACTTCAAATTTAAATATCGAACCAAGTACAAATAGTAAACTTGCTTCCATTTCAAAATTAAGTACTCCTGCTTTGGTCAAATCGTCCACAATTTTGGATTGATGACTAGGAAGATAGTTATGGACTTCTCTGCCCTGACCTGCATAAAATGATGATGCCGAGGCTGTGACTCCTACATGGTAAGGTAGATTGTTCTCCTCGCAAGCACGAATTAAGGCTGATGTAACCATTCTGGAGGCAACTGCAGGATATTCATTCATGACATAGTGTTTACTGGTATCCTCCAAGCGGACTGCAGCTTCAGAAATAATCAGCTCACCTAGCTCGATTTCTTTTTGCAAGGTCCCACATGAGCCCACTCGAATGAGATTGCCTACCTTAACATTTTTTAATTCTAGCATCGCAATCTCACACGCAGACGGACCGATACCACTTGATACGGATGATATTGGAACTCCCTTGTATAAGCCTGTATACGAGACATATTGTCTGTATTCTGCTACTTTATTTGCGGTTTCCCACTCTTTGGCGATCTTTTGAACTCGTTTTGGATCTCCAGGCATCAGGACGATATCAGCTAGATCCCCTGGCTTGACTTTGAGATGATATTGTTCACCTTGATCAGATTGTGGATTTGAAGCATCAATCGTTTTCGTTTTCACTTTTTTTTTGCGTGCCATATCGATCGAGAACCCTAATATTCTATATACATTGAGTGTATTATCACAATTATACAGAGATTTCTAATTGTAATTGCTTTAGAAGGTTAGTAATACCGAAGAGAAATTATGATCGGATTAGTCTAAATTTCATTCAGGTTGAGCTTTATTTTGACAATTGTTGAACCTAAGGTTTTGCGAAACCGATCCAATTAATGTCTTAAACGTAAATATAAAATTGAGGGGTTAAAGGATCATCTGAGATGGAAATGTTGAGTGAAGTTACTTCTGTAACTCTAGCTAACATTAATCTGACACTCGATTCAAATCATATTCTTCACAACCTTAACTTTAAAATTGAAAACGGAGGTATTCATTGCTTACTTGGTCCAAATGGGGCAGGTAAAACTCTTACCAATAAAATTTTGTCATTTTTATTGAAAATGGATAATGGAGAAATATATTGGAACGATGAGTTGGTGAAGATCAAATCTGAAAAGGACCGAGTTAATGTGGTAAGAGAAATAGGGTTTATGAATCAAAAACCGGTCTTCCTTTCCAAATCACTAAGAGCAAATATTGAGATCCCACTGAGAATCCGTGGGCTAGCCCGTGAGGAAAGAGAAAAAATGGTTTCAGAAGGTCTAACTGAATTTGGTCTCAAAGATAAAGAGGATCAAAATGCAATGAAGTTGTCCTCCGGACAACAACAAAAAGCGGCGATGCTACGTACAACCATTCACCATCCCAAATTACTCATTGTCGATGAGCCAACTGCTTCCTTGGACCAAGCCAATACCAAGTGGATGGAAGATTATATAACGCAAAAACAGAAAACCGATAAAGTCTTAATTTTCTGGACTACCCATGATCATTTTCAGGCTAAACGAATAGGTAAAAATGTCACCATTATGATTGATGGTAAAATAGAAGAAACTGGGAAAGTAATAGATATATTTTCAAATAGCCAAAATGAGCGGGTGAAATCATATCTGAAAGGAGAACTTGTTTAATCCCATTTTAATTTCGTTAAACGATCCAGTAGTTATTTGGATTTATCCCATACTCACTATTTAAATTTGATAAATACCGAAAATGACCAGTGAGTTACAAAAAAGACATCGAACTCCACCGTGTGAATAAAGACAAATACTTCAAGGAGTCACATCACTCCCCTTTGAAGCATCACCTTCAGCATGAATTCACTGGCTTGGATTATTATCCAATCGATGAAAATCTTAAGTTTGAGGTAGAATTAACACCTTTTGATAAACCTGAAGTAGTACAAATGGAAACTTCTGATAATAATATACGTGATTATTTTAATATCGGGTATTTGAAATTTGAAATTGAAGGTGAAGAGGCAAAAATTCACGTCTATCGGCCATTAGATGATCCCCACCAATATTTTATTCCTTTCAGAGATGCCACATCTGCAGTCGAAACCTATGGAGCAGGTAGATATATCGATTTAGAAAAACATGGAAATCACTTTAATCTGGATTTTAATCTAGCTTATTCACCAATGTGTGCGTATAGTGAAAACTTTTCATGTCCATTTCCCCCTCTCGAAAATCATCTCAAAGTATCCATCAAGGCTGGAGAAAAGAATTTCCCACTTGAAATTTGAGATTTTCGCAGTTAAATATTCAAATTCTGACTTTTGAGTTGAAAGAGCGTTAGAAAGCTCGTTAGGGTAAAACTTATTGCCAAAAGGAAAATTCCCAATGCTAAAGCAAGTTCATTTTCACCTTTTGAAATTTCAGTTATGATGGCAGTCGTCAACACTCTTGTGTGATTTTTGATATTTCCCCCAACAATGAAAATTGCACCAACTTCAGAAAAAGCTCTCCCAAGAGCTAGAATAACTGCGACTGAAATCCCTGATTTTGATTCAGTAAAAATCAGTCGAATTTCCTGTCTTTTATTTGCTCCTAAGGATACCAATGTTTCTCGTAGATCTGCGGGAAGATTTTTTATAGTCGATCTGGTAATACCGATAATTATAGGCAACGTAAGAAATGTCTGAGCAGCGACCATGGCTGTAGGAGTAAATAAAATGCTGAGTAATCCCAATGGACCTGATCTGGAAATAAGTAGGAAAACAATGAGACCAACAAAAACCGGTGGGAGACCCATTGCAGTATTGAGTAATGTTATTGACAGAACCCTATCCTTCTTGGTTCGTAACCCCCAATATAATCCGATGGGAATCCCAATTATGGCTGAAATTGTAACTGCGGTAATTGAGACGTAAAGTGACAATGCGACTATTGACCAGATATCAGCTGAAGTCAACACTAACCTTAATGCTGAAATTAGTTGATCAAAAAACTCCATCTATTCTTACTCCAGATCACCAATCGGGACAAATAAGGTTCTATTGTTCACCTTGTAATTTCTAACCAAATTGTTAGTAGATTCTAGTTTGAGAAATTCTAGGAACAGCCTTGCCTCCTCGACATTAACATGGGAATATTTAGCTGGTGAGATCAAAATGTATGAATATGGATTGAATGTGATATCATTAGGAATCTCATTGACTACTAGTTCAAATCCAGCTAGATTTTCTCTGAGCTGCAGAAAGGTGCCCAAATCGCTTAACGAGTAACCTAGATTCTCATTGGTGATAGTCAAGGTTGCTGCCATACCAGAACCAGTTTCTATATACCAATTGCCTTTTTCATTTTGAATATCAATTGTGGAATTCGCCCATATTTGCAGTTCCTTAATGTGTGTACCAGACTCGTCTCCTCTCGAATAAAATGCTGTCTCCGAGGCTTCACCTGATAGTTTTATTTTCTTGAACGCATCATTTAGATCAGTGGTGTTCATTGCCCCGGCTGGATCATTTTCTGGTCCCACAATTATGAAATAATTATACCACAAGGTGGTTCGGTTTATTCCAAATCCATCATTCACAAATTGCATTTCAAGGTCAGGAGCATGAACCAGAATGGCATCGACTTCACCTCTCTCTGCTAGATCAATGGCTGCTCCGGTACCGCGAGCAATAATTTTGATTGAAACTTGGTTCTCCCTTGCGTATTCAGCGATCAATATGTCAAACAATCCAGCG
>JACZSS010000072.1 GCA_022574115.1 Candidatus Heimdallarchaeota archaeon
CGATATTGACCGCCTGGTTAAAATGGTGGACAACAACAACGATGGCTTTTATGAAACTCATGAATTAATTGGATCTGAAACAACCATACTCCTTGACTTGAAAGAGTTAATCTTTATCTACGATCCTGATATTCTTCAAATTCCTCATGGAGATGGGATGACACTTCCATATTTGGCAAATAGAGCTAGAAAAAATCAGATAACTGAAAAATTCTGGCTAGGTCGACTCGAAATAGCCATGAAACCTAGAAAACGAGCTCCTCCCCAACAATTTGTTACCTATGGTAATATCGTGATCAAAGAGCAGGTATATTACTTACCCGGGCGTATCCATTTAGATTACGATAATTCGTTTTTACTGTATGAATCAGATATATCAGGGCTAATTGAATTATCAAGAATGTCATCTGTACCCTTGGAACGAGCCAGTAGGACATCTATTGGAACCATATTAACCGGTATTGAATTAGTCATTAATCAGGACAAAAAGTACAGAACCTTATTGCCTGCAAGCCAACCAAATGAAGAGACATTCAAATCAAGCGCGACTCTATTATCAGCTGATAACGGAGGGTTAACTTATGAAGGACATCCAGGGGTCCACGATCGGGTATGGGCATTGGATTACACCAGCATGTTTCCATTCATCATGCTGAACAATAACATCGGCTCCGAGACCATTCTTTGTGGTCATGAGGAATGTTTGAATGTCAATGTAGTTCCTGATATTGGGTATCATATCTGCACCAAGGTTACTTCGGTAGTTAAACGAACTCTTGAGCTAATATTGGGCAAGCGATTACTTACGAAACAACTTAAACAAATGGATGAACTTAGTGAGGAGTTGACAACCAAATACAAACGTATAGATTCTGCATACAAATGGGTGTTAGTTTGTGCTTTTGGATATCTAGGATTTCGAAGTACACGATTTGGGACAATAGAAGCACATCAGGCAGTAAATGCCTATTCCAGAAATATCCTTCGTAGATCAAAAGAAATTAGCAGAGATTTTGGATTTGAGACTGTACGTGGAATTGTCGATAGCATCTTTATTAGGGCGAAAAACATAAGGGATGACACTAATGAAAAAGTGATTGAAATACAACGTACGTTGACTAAGGAAATAGGTATTCCAATTGACATTGAAGGAAAGTACAATTGGGTCGTGTTCCCGCATGTGCGAGATTTCGCGGAGGTAGCTGCTCTTAATCGGTATTTTGGATACTATGCCCATGGTGAATTTAAAATTAGGGGAATCAGATCCCGACAAGCAAGTGTAACTGAACTTGAAGTCAAATTCCAAGCGGAAGTCTTGGAAATACTCAAACCTGCAATGTCTGCACAAGACTTTTTGGAGCTCATTCCTCTTACTTACAAATTACTTCGAAAATATCGCCGAATGATTGTGGATGAAGAAGTTGATATATTGGATCTGGTATTCAAAATAAAATCCCACGTTGGTGCTGGAAACTACCAATCAAAGACCGTTCAAGCTTTGACAGTGCAACAATATTCGTTAGCTGGATATGATATCAAAGCTGGTCAAAATATGAATTATGTGGTCATGGATGATAGGCTCCGTACAGCCAAGAGGATAATGATCGAACCCCAACTGAAACGGGAATTACAATTCGATCCCGGAAAACGAATTGGTTATGACAAGAATTATTATGTGAAAGTATTAAAAAAAGCGTTGTTGGAGATGGTCGAAGCTCCTCAACGTCAGTATTTTGGCCGTTTATTGTATGATATTGAGGGTGAAGAGCAGAGTTTGGATCAGATATTTGAGATCGGTAACCAAAGTAAGGATCTTGAGCTCTTATCTGCACCAATTGATAAATCTGATCAATCGATCAAAATTGCCAAGTACCCAGAAGGAGATTATCGTTCCAATAAACCAGTTTCACTTGCAGAACAGCATGATTATATTGAAGATGCAAAGCGAAAAAAACGAAAAAAGAAAAAAGCAATTGAGGAATATTGGGAAGTAGATGAGGAAGTAGAAACAGATCAAAAGGTACCTTCAAAAAATTCCATGAAAAAGAATGGATCTAAGAAGACCGTGAGGTTGCTAGACTCATTTTTTGATTGATAACAAGTTTGAATAAATTCATTCTATCAAAGCACCATTGGATTGAGAATTAACAACCTCAGGTTGCAACTCAATTCATCGATTGATCAGCGCGCCTCCTGACGTTTCTGTTCAACAGGATTATAAATTAGATAAATTGGCAAGATAGCTATGAAATTGCCGTTTCAAAAGCATTTATCCCTATTGAAAACTTACGTCGCACCTTTCAAATTGCGCGTTCTGGTAATTTCTATCCTTATCCTGCTCAATGTCAGGATCAAGATTATTAGTCCTCAGATCATCAAATTCTATCTTGACAGTGTTACAACCACTGCAGATCTGAGTGTAATTCAAACTGCTGCCATTTTGTTTATTGGACTGGCTATTGTTCAAGAAATCGTTTACATCATCAATGTCTACTTGAGTGTTGATCTAGCATGGTTAACAACAAATAATCTACGATTAGACCTTTTTAGACACACAGCGAATTTGGACATGACGTATCATAACCGGCATAAGCCTGGAGAGATGATAGAACGAGTTGATGGAGATGTCAACGCATTAAGCAATTTCTTCTCCGTGTTTTCGCTGATGATCGTGTCAAACATCTTGCTTATTATTGGCATTCTGATAGCGATTTTTCTTGAAAGTGTCAGAATCGGAGTTGCATTTACAGCTTTAGTAGTCATTGCCATTTTCCTAATGGTCAAAACTAGATTATATGCTATTGAGGAATGGAAGGAATCAAGAGAAGCAACTACACAACTAATGGGATTCATCGAGGAGCGACTTGGTCACACAGCCAAAATTACTATTTAAGATGCATTTTGTTCTATTTTAGGCTTGTATACCTGAAAATTGTAAATAATGCAAATTCACAATGAGCTTTGGATCGATTATTTTTTGAATAGTTGGTAGAATATATCCAAATTTTATCCCATTGATGGATGAATTGAATTAATTTTGATTGAAATTTTAATCCTTGATTCTGATTCTTTTCTGTAAGGATAACTATCTTTGTTTAAGTATTTTTTTGCTAAAAGGTCAATATGCTTCTCTGCCACATCACCTACTGCAGCCTCAATTACTTCTCCATCAATTCCTAAGTACCGATAACCATTTTCTGGATCTAATAACGATAAAGCAACTGCAGCTCCAACGACTAAATGGTTTGCTTTAACTCTCCCTGTAGCTGTATTTACAGTAATAATTCCGTTTTTAAAATCTTCATCGCTCATATTAAACCACATGGGGGATACATGAGGTTTTCCACTTGGTCTCGTAAATGCTATATTTGCAAAACCTGTTTTTTCCATTAGTATATCTCTAAATTCCGTTAAGTCAGCCATAACATTAGTTTAGTTTAATATGATTTTAAGGTACGGTTTAAGTCGATTATTTGATTAGTCCAACTTTTAGAATTATAACCATAATCGTTATTTCGATCGATCACCTCTAATATTTAAATATTACATGCCGAGGCAATTCTGACAATCAGGTGCAACAAGTTTATATAAAAATTGCACCATTTGGTATTCAGAGTACACATTTCCCAGGATTGCATTTAATTGCTAGTATACTAGTATCGATCGATCGAATACACCGCGCATCTCACAGAATTTGTTAGCTTGGGGAATTTCTCGATCGGTCGAAAATATTGCTGATGAGGGTCTACGATGGATCGACCGTAAAAATTATCGTGAGTATCATTTTGATATTTGGAGCATTAGTTCTAAACTCAAACTTTAATATCGAATCGCCGAGTTGAGGTTATGTCATCCGAAATTTGTACTCATTTTGGCGAGATAAACCATGAATTGACCCTTGAAACTCCTGACACTGCAGAAGGATGCTTTGAATGCTTGAAAATTGGTAGTGAGTGGGTAAATCTCCGACAATGTCTAACTGATGGAAAAATAGGATGTTGCGACAGTTCACCAAATCAGCATGCGACCAAGCACTATCAGGAAAGCAGTCACCCGGTGATTCATTTAATCGAAAATAATATTGCTTGGTGTTTCGTGGACGAAATCGGTAAAAAACAGCCTTACTAGTTTTCCCCAAGTATGTAAAGCCAAACCCAGCTAAAATATGAAAAGATGAAAAATGTCGTGAACCGCTGAAGCAACAATTATCTCTTGACTGCATCGAGCTCTTTTTGTTTGCAAGTAACCCACCTAAGTTTTTAATCACTTCTTGGCTAGATAATATCAAGAGACGTTGAGCGTCATATATTCAAATCTACCAATCGTCCGTTTCGATCAGATAATAGTACACGCTGAGAAAATACGTGCAGTAAAAAGAGCATCGTGGCTGAAAAGTTTTCTAGATCTTCAACATGCAATCTATGAAGAATTTGCAAATTCGCTAGCTTGATTCTTTCAGTTCTCGGTTGATCGATTAAGCTCCTTTCAACAAAATACTTCAAATAATCTCACGAATTTCCCTGAAATAAGCATTGAAGGATTAACACGTCGTGGATGAAATCACTAAGCAAGCATTATCATAAGATGAGGAAAAAATATCCAGATGAAAAAATCATGCTAGTTTTTGATATCGATGATACAATTGTTGACATCAGTATTCCGCTCCTCTACGTGTTAAAAAAATATGATTACATTAATCGAACTGCCCATTTCAGAGGAATGACGCAGAAAGATATGGTATTTGAAGAATGGCATATTCAAGATTGGCTTCCAGATATCATTCGGGATACAGCTGAGCAAGAAAAAATAGTCCAATTCGTACGAGCAAACATGTGGCTTGAAGATACAATACTAATGAGTCACCGACCGTTTCAAGGCGTACTAGAGATTATACGATGGTTTCAAATCCAAGCTAATACCTATGTGGGTCTCAATACCGGAAGATCGGATTCGTTACGAAAAATTACCCTTGATTCGCTTAATCTTCTGGGCAGCAAATTCAGAGTTTCATTTTCCAGTGATATCCTGTACATGAATCCCATGGAGGACAAAGTTGAGGAAGACATCAGATCCTACAAATCCAGGGGACTTCTCTATTTTCAGAAAAAAGGGTATAAAGTGATTTCATTTGCTGATAATGAACCTGCAAATCTAAAGGTAATCGACGATGTCCTACTGGATCCAGAAATCCGACTTCTCCATGCCGACACCAGTTTGGATCCTCCAGGAGCTTATCTCCCAAGCAGGCAGTAGTTGGTGAGGAGTATGATTTTGACGAGGTTGTACTTCCACGGTTTCTTCCTAAACGCATTTCCTTTGTCTGGAATGGTGTAAATGATCACAAGCGATTTGCTGCATTTGCAAAATCAAATATTTACTGCGGGGAGGTTGATGTCAGACGGCATCCTATAACCCAAAAAATAGTTCTCAAACAT
The DNA here is from genome assembly GCA_022574115.1 of Candidatus Heimdallarchaeota archaeon. Classification (GTDB taxonomy): domain Archaea; phylum Asgardarchaeota; class Heimdallarchaeia; order Heimdallarchaeales; family Kariarchaeaceae; genus LC-2. The sequence continues at coordinate 5,436 of JACZSS010000072.1, forward strand.
TCCAGCTTTGACACACCTGATTTTGAGCGTGCAGACATAACTAAATTCAAGGCTAGGTAAAAAAAATTCGTGGTATTGATAGAGGGGTAAAAATCGTTCTTAAGGAAGATGATGGCCTGCTTGATCAGATTATTGTACTGCTGAAAGAGATGAAAATCACAGGTGAGACCGTCATGTTCGACATTATGTTCGAGATATTTCATCTAGAGGGATTAACAGAGATCAAGAAAAACTTTCCAAATACTACCATAATTACGCGTGCAGACTTTTTAGTCCCATTATTGACTCAATTCCCTGAATATGTTGAAAATATCCTCAAAAAATTGGATTCGTTTGGTTTAAACGAGTTCTCAATTAGTTTCAATACCTACAAAAAAGAAAATTTCATTGAGGCATTGGAAGTCCTCGGTTACGATCTAAACCTCAGGGACATTTACACTTTGGATGAATTTCTGCAAGCCATTCTCTATCTTCCTTCATCCTTGATTTCAACCTTTGATTTTGATGTACGAATAGATGCTTAGCTTTTATTTCAAGTAATCAATTGATTCAAGCTAGCTATCCTGTCAACCTCTCAAATTCGTCCTGTGCAAACTCAGGATTGATTACGACGGTCTCGGTTATCAGTTCTGACATTTGAATATCTGTGTCGATGTCTCTTTGAATGCTTTTTGTTGCTATTTTTACCCCTGCAAACGTTTTGAATTCACTCCACTCAGTGCGGATAAACTTCACTTCATCAGTTGGGTGCAGGGGACGAACATCCTCAGCAAATCGGATTTCGTAATTTTCGGTATCAAGATAGTAAATTCTAGTGAAACCATCTTTCTGGGTTAATTTAATCCCATAACATGAAATCCCTCTAATAGTTGCTGATTCAGCTAATTCCGCGGAATGGCCATTCTTGACAAAATCCTTGATCGATTTGATAAAATTAGGCCATTCTGCACCTTGCTTGAGAGCAGCAGATGCTCGTTCGTCGACATATTCTGTTAATTCCCATGATTTTGACCCATCATAGCCTTCAGTATAGGTTTTACCATCCGGAAGTCCGACTTGGATTTTTACTTTATTAGGAAGCTCAAAATTGTAAGTCGAAGTCAAGGTATAATCTTTTTCCGAATAGTTTCCCCTTAAACTAAATCCTAAAATTTTACCGTCAAAATTCTTCTTTAACTCTCTATCCTGTTGATTTAAGAGCCCTTTTACTGTGTTTCCCATTAATTTGAACTTAAATCAAACCCTTATAACTCATCTTCAACCGCCAATTTTTGGCTTATCGATTGGTAACTAGTCGTTTCTATACGTAGTTTAATCATCGGGTCAGTAATGAATTGGTGGTTCTGAGTTCTTCCAGTCTTATCTTTGTGATTGATTTTGACAAGACCATTTCAACCAATGATGTCGTAGTTGAACTGATGGAGCTTTATGGCGACCCAGGCTGGCAAGAGGTAGAGGATAAGGTTGAAACTGGAGAAATAACCCTACGAGAGTGTATGGAATGGGAACTGAACAGCATAGAAATTACTAAACAAGATTACGTTCGATCAATCGGAGAAATCCTCCAGCTAGACATCGGAGCAAAATCATTATTTACATGGATTGGTCTCAATAAATACCCCGTACACATCATTTCGGATAGTTTAACTGGTATCATTGAGTACGCTATGGAGGTAAAAAAACTGGGTGTGGGGCTTGACTATAAGATCGACGCTCACAGTATCATATGGACGAAACATGAAACAATCAGCCACATTCATTTTTCAAATGAACCTTGTATCCATAACTGTGCAAATTGTAAAGTATCTAAGGTAATTGCGTTGAAGAAATTAAATCCAAATTCGACATTCATTTACATTGGCGACGGGTTTACCGATATTTTGGCAGCACATGAAGCAGATCGGATTTATGCGAGAAAAGATATGTTTCTTGCAGACAAGCTTGTAGAAGCAAATATTGCACACCATGTTTTCCTGAATCTTTATGGTGTACTGAATGATTTAAAAGCAAAGTATGGCGAAAAATATATATCTGACGAATAACCTGCGGATAGTTTTACTAGGATATTGGGATGAAAAATTATTCGACTTGCGATGTATCTCTTGAGTATGCTTAATAAATATACAACAACTGACCCTTCGTGACGATTCCTCAAGTCTATCAAGGTATCATCAATCGATGGAAAAAGGCTAATCCAATGCTTGCACATACGCTTGGATTTCATGAACACGACGGCCAAGTACCTAATTTTTCTAAAGAATTTATGACCAACCGAATTTAGGAGGTAAAAAATGATATCCGCTATCTTCAGGATATGGGAGAGCCCGAAGAAAAGCTCTCAAAATATGAATTTAACCTGGTTTTATCAACCCTGGAAACCGAGTTATGGACACGTGATGTGCAGCGGGAATATACCCAATCACCGATGCCCTACGTTTTCCCCTTGTGGTTAATTGAAGGAAGCTATACCAGTCGTAGTTTCGCTCCTCTTGAGACCCGGGTAAGATCGTTGACATCTCTCTTGGAGGCTCTTCCGGAGATGTATGATCAGGCAAGAGATCAGCTCTAAGAATCGCTACCAAGAGCGAAAATTGGTATGGGACTGATGATGCTGCAAGGATTTCATGGTTACCTGAAGGACAAATTGATCACCTTCGTATCCCAAGTAAATGATAGTAACTTGTTGAGTCAATGGTCTTCAGCAAATGAAAAGGCTGTAGAAGCATTAGCTAAGTTCATGCAGGATCTTCAAACGGTATACATGCCCAAAGCACATGATAATTTTGCCTTGGGAGAAGAACGATTTCTTGAGATGCTAGAGCACACAGAGGGTGTCAAAACAACTGTAGAGCGATTACTGGAAATTGGCGAGGCTGATCTTCAGAGAAATTACGATGAGATGATGAAAATTGCAAACGACACGTATAATTGGGATTCGTACCTAGAGGAGTTACGAAATGACTATCCTGCAGCTGAAGAATTGCTGGAATATACCAAGCAAACACTTGATCGGACCAAACAATTTCTGATTGATGCTGATGTGGTAGATATTCCCACTGATAGCCAATGTGAGGTAGTAGATATGCCTGAGGCGGGGAAGAAATTTGGATTCGCCGCGATGAATACACCTGGGCCTTATGAGCCACCAGAAGCCTCAGAGGCCTATTACTACGTCAATGTGCCAAACCCAGCAATGGCAGAAGACCAGAAAAAGCAATTAATGCAATTCTTCAATAAATCATTCTTAGAAATCGTTACTGTCCACGAAGCATGGCCTGGTCATTATCTACAATTGCTATTCAATCACAAGG
>JACZSS010000073.1 GCA_022574115.1 Candidatus Heimdallarchaeota archaeon
GATCATATTTTGATTAAAATGAGATGATACAATCCGATAATTTTCAAATTCAGAATCCATTAGACTGCAATCTGTTCAATAATCACTTACATGGAGACTTAGATCGATCTAAGATCCGATGGTAACAATCGCATTGTTTTCTTATAAACTAGTTAAGACAGTGACGTGATGAGTAGTGATCCGTTGCCTCATAAATGTGACTTTAAGGTGTTGATGTCTGGTGAAAAAGGGTTTAAGGTCCAAAACACAAAGGTCTTTAACAATGCCTTTGGAGTTACTTTGAGACCACATGCTAGATCCTAAGTTACTCAGGACCCAGTCGATTGAAATCAAAGAGAATCTTAAGAGACGACAAGATGATCATCTACTTCAACTTGTAGATGACTTCGTAGAAGTTGACGCCATATGGAGATCAGTTGATAAACGAGTAAACAGTTTCAGGAAAAGTCGAAATGAGTATTCCAAGAAGATCCCTAAAGCATCTGGGGATAACAAAAAGGAGTTGATTTTATCTGTCCAGATGTTAAAAAAGGATCTTGAAGCCGCGGAAATTAAATTAAAGCAAACAACAGATAGACGGCAATGGATATTAGATAGAATTCCCAATTTACTACATGATTCCGTCCCTTATGGGGTAGACGAGAGTGATAATCAGATAATTCGAACATGGGGAATTCCAACAGAATTTGATTTCGAGATAAAAGACCATCATGAATTAATGATTGGGCTTGATTTCGCAGATATTGATCGAGCGAGGAAAACTTCAGGGGCACGATTTTACTTTCTGAAAAATGAAGCTGTCCTACTTGAACTAGCGTTACTTCGCTATGGGATTGATATCTTACAACAAGAAGGTGTAACGGTATTTTCCACCCCGACAATGGTACGCAAGGAAATGCTTTATGGAACTGGTTTTCTACCTCTTGGCGAAGAAGATATCTATAAAATCGAAGGCGAGGATTTGAATCTTATTGGAACATCAGAAGTGACACTGGGGGGAATGCATCAGGGTGAAGTATTCACTGAGGACCAACTCCCAATCAGATATGCAGGACTGAGTTCTTGTTATAGAACAGAGGCTTCTGCAACTACTAAGGATGATAAGGGGATTTTTCGAGTTCATGAGTTTAAAAAAGTTGAAATGTTTACGTTCACACACCCAGATAAATCCTGGAATGAACAAGACCGAATGTTTGGTATTGCAGAGAAGGTATTTCAAGGATTAGAGTTACCATATCAAGTTGTAAATATCTGTACCGGCGATCTTGGCGGGATAGCGGCTAGAAAATTTGATATCGAGGTATGGATGCCAGGTCAGCAACGGTTTCGTGAAGTCGTCTCCTGCTCAAATTGTACTGATTATCAAGCGAGAAGGCTGAAGATTCGTTACAGAGAAAAGGAAGGATCCCCGATTTTAGGGTATGTACATACCTTAAATTCGACAACAATTACGACAACGCGGCCGATGATTGCAATTTTAGAGAATTATCAGCAACCAGATGGATCCATAAAAATCCCCAAAGTGCTTCAGAAATACACTGGATTTAATATAATCGAACCAAAATCAGGCTAACCGAATAAATTGACTTTTTAGCCTGTTATTAGTGAATTCGTGAAGCTAGATAGACACATATTAAATAAAGGGGAGGTTCTGCGGAACTTAACAAGGTATGAGTGATGGCGACTAGCACGGCTCCTAATAAATTCAGAGATTTTGATAGATTTCTTATTCGAGGGAATTTTTTCGTAACGATTATTGGAAGCGCACTGGCATTTGCTTTTTCCTTTTATGATCAATCATATCTTTCCATTGACGAGTACATGCCACCATATGGATTATCACTTAGTTTTGCGATGATTATAGTAGTTGCAGTGTATGCAAAAAACATTGCCTCATCATTAATTGTTGGTATTTCAGCAGGTTTAGGTCTAATGAGTCCAAGTGGTAATGACCTATTATTTGTGCAAGCGTATATCGCCATCTGCATTATACTCGCGCTTACTCTTGGGTTCCTTGCAGATAGACTAAGACTCGTCCTAAATTGGGTTCGATACTATCTAATTTCAACACTCATAGCATCCAGTGTAATTATCGGCTTCAGTTTTATTGCAAACGAAGGCTCGACAGATTATGAAGCGATTAACGATCCATCGATCGATATTGCAGGTAGCAACGATTTTGGTACTGGGACTGATTGGCCACTTTACGAGATAATAGCTCTCGTGTTTATCTTCTTAGTAGTTCTAATAGTAGCTGTGGTTACTAAAGGGCAAATCATCTTGGATAAAAATTCTTCAAAGAAATATGTTCGAGTGGGCAATTTCTTTGTTCTCGTTGCACACACCGCGTCGCTAGCAACTCTTTATTTTCTGACAATTAATTTAAGTCAAGGTGACATGGAGGATGTGACTGGTAATCCTAATTATCTCCGCCCCATTGCGGATATGTTTTCACATCGATCAAGTGGAGGTTACGCGATAATTGAAGATCCTTTTAACATTTTTGTCATTATTGCAGTAATTATTACCCTCACTCACGTTGGACTTGCCCTACGGACAATCGGTCAACATCAGGGAAATATTGAAGGAATGAAGGGAAAATCTGATGTGGCATATCTTGCAGTTCCATGGGGAATTGTGATGTTTCTCGTTGGTAGCTCTTTTTTGCTTGCTGAAAATGTATATGGCGGTGGGTTCTACGTTTCACAAGAAGTACTAGTACCGTTCACATTATTGGCATGGGCAATGATTTACCTGAATCTACTGGTTGCAAGGATTATATTATGGATACTCGACAAGCTAAGCAACTAATTATTTAGTTAAAATGGGCATATGGTCAAATTTTAGTTGGAAAATTGAAAAAAGAAATTGGGATCATATTTCATTCCTTCAATTATTGACATTTGTTCTGATCTTGAATTTACTGATCACCATCGCCATGTTCTACTTATTTGGCACCACAGCTAATTTTGATGATGAATACGTTCAAAATTCGATTTATGAAATTCTGTACGGTACCGTTATTGGATTAATCGCGGGGCTTATAATTCAATTCTGTATTCTGCTTTATCCATATTTGAAGAAAAACTGGGATCTGCATTTTGTTATCCCATACTCCTTGTTTTTTAATGTGTTAATCACCGTATTTCTTCAAATATTCTTTAATTTCACTGACCAAATTACCAAGATCCGAGAAATCGGAATAATAATTGGATTTTTGATTGGTGGATTGTTGGCAACAATAGCTTATGCAGGGGAAGTAAAAGAGGAGCATACTCCGGAAGATATTGTTTTAGACGAATAGTGAATCCCCAATTACTCTTGTTTTGACAATGTGTGAATGATTTATAATGCAAAAACTATAATGGCATTGATGGTTCAATCAATCGAAATACCTTATAACACATATTTTACCAGTATGTGTTGATAAAACTGGTAGGTATGACTACTAAACACACCCCGAGGATAGAGACAACCGATGTTTATACAACACTAATGTAGCTCTTTACAACATCAATGATCATACCTAGAGTATCGATTGATTGATCGAAAGGAAATAAGAATTCGAATTGACCACGAGTAAGCCGTTATTACGAAAATCTGACGATACTGTGCTGATGGGTGATGTTAAACGTCATCCCATCTAAAACACCAGATATTGAATAAATCTCCTTAAGATTATCGCAAGAATTTTGAGTAATTAGAAAAACATCACTTAATGATCACTATCGGGATGAATTATGACATCTTTCCTGACAAGGAACAGTTATTTGTAACCAAGTTTAAAGACGTAATGGACATATTATCAAAAGACGAATTTCACCAATCTTCACACCTATACAAGGATGTTTACAACGAATCGCCTTCATTCTTAGTAGTCTCGGTTTGGGAGACACGTGACGCATTTTTAAAATTCATTAAATCGGATATCTTTAAGAAAGTTACCGATTGGGGAAAGGATGGTATCCTGTCAGCAAGACCTCGTCACAAGGTATATAGTATACAGGAACTACAGGGGCCTGCTGAATAAATTTCGATAAATATCTCAAAGTAGTAGGAAATCAAACTAGAGAAAGAAAAGTCAATTAGAAAAGTGTTAATCTTCAAGATTTTAACCAACAAAATCATACGAGCGAATTTCTTTGAGAGTGATGATCCCTTGTTTCAAGGAGCTGAACTGAAATTTTTAGATCAGCGTTAGAAAGTAAGAATCGAGTAGTGTGGCAATTTTCAAACAAATGAAATGATAATGGATACACTTGATTCCGGAATTGGCTGTAATTTCACATAAAAAGAAGAGATAGTAGGGGGCAATTACAGAATTTAAGTTATTTGGATTGTCTGCAAAATTCAAATAGGATTAATATTTCAGTAAATTTACTCGTTGGAAGTCCTTCTTCTGTTTATGGAGTACATATATGATTACGATTTCTCTCCTGACATGGCGACTCGGTAATATTACCTCTGAAGAATTTGAATGCTTACTTCTAGAGACAGAATTAATCAAGACCTCTGTTGAAGAAATCGCCAATCTTTATTCAGGAGTCTTTTATCTATCAACGTGCCAAAGAGTTATCATCGCAGTAAGTTCAACTGATGCAGACAAGTTACAGACTTTAGCGGCTCACCATCTTGAAAATCTGGGTCTTAATGATCAAGAATTTCCACGGCCTGAAATACTGCTTCAAAGTAAGGCATTATATCACTTAGGTGAGGTTATTTCCGGATTAGATTCAGTCGTAATTGGAGAAGATCAAATTCAAAGTCAGTTCAAAAGCGCATATCAGATGTCAGAACCATATATGAATAAAAATCTTAAAACTATATTACAACTAATAATTCGGACAGGGAAGCGAGTTCGGAATTCAACACTTAACCAAGGAAATTTATCGACAATTTCTTTACTAACAGATCTAATTACAGATGAGATCGAAAGTGCTGGTTCAATAGGTATTATTGGAACTGGAAAAATCTCTTATCTAATTATTAAACATCTAACAGCACAATTTGATAATCTCTCAATCCAGGTTTATTCTACACAGAAAGATCGAGTTAAGGAAAACGTATTGGGATTACCAATTTATGCAATAGAGAACCTACAGAAACATGACATTATTTTTGCTGCAACATCAACAACCCACTTGATCAATCCACGTTTTATTCAACACTACCATCTTGTCCACAACTTCATCTTAGTAGATTTTGGCATGCCACGAAATTGTCACCCGGAGGTTTCAGCTCTAAATAATATTACCTTGTATAATTTGCTCGATTTAATCAAAATTTCTAAGTTACAAAAAACTAACAAATCACTCTCACATACGTATAATGTACTGAACATGGAAATTGAGTTGATAATTCAAAATTTTGATAAACAACAGCTCACAGAAAAGCACATCAAATCTTTAAGATTTGAAATAGAACGTCTTGTCCAAAAAAATAAAGCAAGTATTGTCAACGGAGAGGCTAAGAACTCAAAATCATTTGATCAGTTTGTTAATCAGCTTATTCATATTTCACAACAACATCTAGAACGAGCAATAACAGAGGGTAGATAAATTGGTTATCAAAATTGGAACGCGAGGGAGCAGATTGGCCCTATCTCAGACAAATATTGTTAAACAGTTGATAGAAGAAAAAATAAACCTCGAAACCGAAATTAACATTATTGATTCAAAGGGAGATCACGATCAGAAGTCAAGATTGACCACGTTTGGGAGTCAGGGGATATTTACTGGAGAATTGGAGAGCCAACTAATTCAAGGTTCTATTGATATTGCAGTTCATAGTCTCAAAGATCTACCAGTACTAAATACGCCAAATTTAGAACTTATCGCCTTTATCAAGCGGCATTCAGCAGGGGATAGTCTGTTAATTAAAAAGGAACATTTGATTAGTAGGAACCCGCTAAAAGTAGATAAATATTTGAAATTTGGCACAGGAAGTCCAAGACGACAGAGTCAATTCCTTGAGTTTGAACCTTCAGCAATCCCAATTGACATCAGAGGTAATGTAGAAACAAGAATCGGACTATTACAATTTACATTTATAGACGCCTTGATAATGGCAACTGCAGTTTTTGAGAGATTAGATTTAACTCTGCCAAAAAACATCGAAAAAATTGATCTTCCCGTGGATTATTTTCCCCCAACCCCTGGACAAGGTGTGATAGTTATTCAAACTAAAATTGGTGATTTTGGAAAACTAGAGGAGTTGAATGATCTTGAAACCCAAATTGCAGTCAATGCTGAACGAGAAGTTTTACCTAACTCCGGAGGAGGATGCGAATTATCATTAGGGGTTTACATTCACAAAAATCAGACAAATTGGGTATGCCATGCGACAAAAACATATAATACATGGAACCCATCTCAATTGCCTAATCTTTCTCGCTTTCACTTCGAATCAGATAATCTCGAAACTTTATCGAATACTCTAGGCAATTATATTAACAAACCAGAGAATGTGACGAGCGACATCAAAAGCGATCTGTCCAGAAGGAGGATTATATTAGCTAGCTCTTCTTCCACAGCCCAGCAATTCAGTAAACTATTGGAGGCCCATGGTGCAGAGACGTTTAGAATGCCAATTTTTGACTACAAAACTGATTTAACCCAGCTAAATAACTCGCTTCTCGTCGATCAGTGGTATAATTCCGAATGGCTGATAATTTCGAGTCAACAATCAAAAGAATTTGTCAAATCACTTGTAAAAATATATCCTCATACTGTAAGAATTGCTTGTATTGGTCAATCAACTGCAAAGGCGTTACGAAGTATCGATATGCCTGTTCATCTAGTAGCTAATGGAAATATGATGAGTATGCAAATATTACTCAAAGAAGCAAGAGCTATCCATCCGGGACAAGTCATTTATCTTCGAGGGTTGAATTATACCTCACAACCTTCTGAGGATGCTCATTCATTTGCAGTATATTCAACTATTACAAGGCATTTGGAACTTCCAATTCAGCCGACTGAAATTGTTGCTTTTTCTACACGTTCAGCAAAAGCAATTTTAGAACAGCTAGGGTCAAATTGTACTTTCAAGTGGGTGGCTATCGGACCCACAACCGGTAAATTCTTAGCTGATTTGGGACAGGATGTGATCATATCGCAAAAACCGACTCCAGAGGGTGTATATGAGGCATTAACCGCTTCATAAGGATAAATGTTCAATTTATCCGAAACAAAAAAAATAAAGGTATAAACAGATGTCTAAACCTAGCTTTCTGCAAAATAAAGAAAAACTACTACCTACCGAAGCTTCACTAGAGCGCGCTAAAGGGCTCGGAAAACGCCAATATGTAAGATTTGCATTTTATAAAATTGATCCGATTTGGAGAAGGTTGGATCGTCAAGTTCAAACAGACCATAAAAAAGAACTAAATAAGATCATTACGTCGTTTAACCGAAGGATGTTATTGAGACCATACAGTACAATAGGTACTCGTGCAGATACTGAGATTTTATTTTGGCAAATTGCAGATAGTCCCCTTGTATTTCAAGAATTTGGAGCAGCAATTATTAAAACAAAAATGGGCGCATATTTAGAATTGAAATATTCATATTTCTCACAAACAAAACGGTCAATATATGAGCTTCCTCCATCATTTGGTGATTCCGAAGAACCAGAAGAGCGACTAGTTATTGATCCGAGTGAAGCTAAATATCTATTTGTTTATCCTTTCATTAAAACAAGAGAGTGGTATCAATTGTCGTTGGCCGCCCGACAAGGGATGATTAATGAACATATAATTGTCGGAAGAAAATATCCATCAGTTAAATTGAATACAACATACTCTTACGGTTTAGATGATTATGAATTTATTGTTGCATTTGAAACGGATGAACCAAGCGATTTTCTTGATTTGGTCCAAGAACTGCGTGAAACTACAGTTAGTATGTACACAAAGCAGGATATCCCCGTATTTACTTGCATTAACATGAGGTTAGATCAAGCTTTAGACGCACTTGGGGGACCAATAACCGCGGAAATTATTAAGGCTGGTGAAACTAAGGAAATTTGGATGGATGTATGTCCACTTGATGAGCTTGGTCCAGGACAAACGAAAGTTGTATATTTGGAAGGTAAACAAATTGGTGTTTTTAACATTGCAGGGCAAATTTATGCATTAAATAATAGATGTTCACATGCGAGAGGACCACTTACCGAAGGTGAGATTGATGAGAAGGAAGCTTGCGTAGTTTGCCCTTGGCATTACACAAAATTTGATCTAAAGACTGGTAAAGCGATAGATGGACTTGTTAAAACTCCAGTAGATATTTACGAAGTAAAAATACAGAATAATCTAATTTCAATCGGTTATGAAAAAACCTACGAATAATATATGGAGGCATCATAGTATGACATATAATCCAATCGTATCAAAGGAAGCCTCAAAGGGCGAAACTAACCAGCACAGATACGATGCATTACTTCTCATGTCTTTTGGAGGACCAGAAGGGAGAGACGATGTAATTCCTTTTCTCAAAAAGGTAGTGAAGGGTCGTAATGTGCCCCTTGATCGATTAGAAAAAGTTGCTACACATTATTATCATTTCAATGGAGTCAGCCCCATCAATCAACAAAACCGAGAATTAATCACTGCTCTGGAGCGTGAATTGAAAGAAAATGGCATAGATCTACCCATTTATTTTGCTAATCGAAATTGGCATCCGTTAATTGAGGATACAATACTACAAATGAAGGAGGATTCCATTCAAAAAGCT
>JACZSS010000673.1 GCA_022574115.1 Candidatus Heimdallarchaeota archaeon
ATCGGCAATGGCTGATATCTCAATTGAAATTCCTCTCCGAAAAAGAGTTAATGCGCTTGGAAAATGGCTGGGTTTCACAATGATTGTATTCCTTCTTATTTTAATTTCGTTCGTTGTTAATGAACGGCTCAAAAGTGATGAACCTTATACAACGACATTGTTTGCTGGCGACTTGGCTCAGGCAATTATTAACGCCATGGCCGTATTACCTATTAACATCCCGTTACTCACTACTGTGATCCTAATAACTGGGGTGCTTAACATGGCAACGAATCGAGTTGTTATTAAAGAATTATCAGTTGTGGAAACACTTGGACGATGTTCAGTACTTTGTAGTGATAAAACAGGGACTATGACCACCAGTAGAATGACGGTAAAGCTACTTTTTGATACGGAAAAATATTATTCCGTAACTTTAAGTTCCAATTTGGGCAATAACCTAACAGAAATAGATGAATCAATGGTGCATCAAGTGCTAGAAACGCAACCGGATTTAACGGATGACGCGATTGAAAGCATTGCGTCAAATTCAAGCCTTGACTTGTTAATGACGACTGCAATATTGAATAACGAAGCAAATATCGTGTCTTTGTCCCAAGAAGAGCGAGATGAGGACAAAGAATGGGAGATTGTTGGAAATCCCACAGACGGAGCATTGCTTGTGCTTGCAATGACCAATGGTTTGAAGATCGATATTTTTAAGCATAGATACCTCAGAGAACGATCATATCCCTTTGATTCTACAGTTAAGCGTATGAGCGGACTTTTCGAAGATACACTCGAAGATGATCTTATGGTTTTTTGCAAAGGAGCAACCGAAGTTATCCTCCCACTTTGCACCAAAATTGGGAATGAACTAAATTTGAAGGAATTGACAGATGAAAAGCGATCAGAAATTCAAGCTAAGGTTGACAGTTTTGCAAATGACGGTTATCGAGTTATTTCCCTAGCGTACAAACCCGTGGATCATATTCCAGAACTCGAAGATGCTGTAGAGGAACGAAAAATCGTCGAATCAGATCTGCAGTATATCGGTTTTGCAATAATCTATGATCCACCGAGACCAGGGGTCAAGAACGCGGTTAAGGACCTCGACGCCGCAGGGATTTTCCCTATCATGATTACAGGGGATTCAATAACTACTGCTGCAACCATTGCAAAACAAGTTGGTATTTTAGATCCTGATGAGATGGTAGTAGAAGGAAAGGAAGCTGAAACCTTAAGTGACGAACATTTTTTCAAGGTGTCTGTGTTTGCTAGAGTCTCTCCTCAAGATAAAGAGATTATCGTACATAGATATCAATCTCGTGGCGATGTGGTTGCAATGACTGGAGATGGCGTAAACGATGCCCTGGCAATCACGAAAAGTGATGCTGGTGTAGCAATGGGGATAACGGGGACGGAGGTTGCGAAAGAGGCAGCAGACATCATCATAACCGATGATTCGTATGTTTCCTTAGTTAAAGGTGTTGAAGAGGGCAGAAATCTCTACGAGAAGATCAGGATGTTAATCTTTTTCTATATAGCAGTTAACTTTGCCGAAGCAATCATTTACTTCACGGTAAGTTTTCAGATTGACTTCCAAATTCTCAACAATTGGCAACGAGTTTACATTTTTAGTATTATTCACGCCATACCTGTATTAGGAATTATTTTTGGACCTCCCGACAAAAATATTATGAAATTAAAACCCAGGGATAATGACGGATTACTCTCTAGACGATTAGTTACGGGACTGGTTATCTACTCCATCACTCTGGCAGTAAGTATATTGTCAGTTTATTTCTTTATTTATTATGGAAATACTGATTCAGTTAGTTCGTTCAACATGGGAGGAATCGGGGAACGGCTAGTCAATAATTTCAGGGATCCCGATTCAGCTGATCTGTCTAATCAGCTTTTAGATATCTGTCATACTTTTCTCTACTTTTCTCATCTGAAAGCACTTCATATGCTTTGTTTAATTCTACCATGTCTTCTTCAGAATCTTCTTTTGTTTTATCAGGATGAATCTTTTTTGCAAGCTCTCTGAATTTTTTCTTGATTTCTTTTTGCGTTGCGTCTCTTGGAATTCCTAGAATTTTATAATAATTTGGAAGCTTATTATTTATTGCAGCTTCACGAAATTCTTTATCCTCTTTTGTGTTTCTTCTTTTTCCAAGTTCTTCATAATCATCTCCCC
>JACZSS010000674.1:0-565 GCA_022574115.1 Candidatus Heimdallarchaeota archaeon
AGGTGGAGATTCGTCATACAGCTCATTCAGCTCAAAGACCCAACTCGGTACGCCGATGTCGGCAAGATAAAGGTTCCCAAGGAGCTGTTTATCTAATTTACAAATACTAGTTTTTGGCCAAGCCAATGTGATGGTGGCTATGGGTTTTAAGTCGCATTTAGAAATGCCGGAGGTTGAATCAACACCAGATGGAATGTCTAACGATATAACATCAAGTGCCTTCATAAACGAGATTACATTTATTGCATCATCGCTAAGATCTCCTTCAAAGTTATATCCTATGTAAGCATCAATCAGTAATACACTACCCGTTATGGTGGGAGGAGAGCTAGATGTGTAGGTGAGAATTTTTAGATCGACAACTCTTTTGTACTGATTAGCAGGGACTTCATTTCTTGGTAAACCTTTTGGTAACCAAACCTGTACTGGTAGATCCCAATTATTTAGGCGTCTTGCCGCGACCAAACCGCCTCCGCCATTGTTGCCCGACCCAGAAATGACTATTATATTGGTAAATTTACCCTGCTTGAAGATTCTTTCCGTTAGTCTTGCTAAATTAGAGCCA
>JACZSS010000674.1:575-2171 GCA_022574115.1 Candidatus Heimdallarchaeota archaeon
ATGAGTTCCACTGGAATATGTAGATCTACGGTCATGATACGATCTACTTCGATCATTCCCCGACGAGTTACCCCTGAAATTAGTTTATCTGGCACGAAGCTAATCTAACCTAATCCTCTTGTTCAATTAATAGGGTATTTACCAAAGATGTAATAGAAATAATCTGCGATTGGTGATATTCTTGCTTTCTGAACCATTCTTTTTCTCGACAATCTTCATCAATCATTGTTTCGCTGGTGTCTAAATTGACAATGAGAGGATATAGTTTACAACCCGCTGGAGCAATAGGATAGATTGTACATTTTCCTTTATCGCTTAAAAAATAACATTTGAGGCCAATTGGACTGTCAACATTACGCAACTGGGCAAAACCGTCATTGTCATCACGTGGTAAAGAAAATTCGTTGGGATCATATCCGGCATCCACAATTCGATCATAGTCATCCAATGTAAGCAGCATTTCTGTTTCAAGACAGCACTTATAACAATCCCTGAATCCACATCGAACCCAGTTTTCATCTCCAATATCATCTGGTCTTCTCATAATCAGCCTACCTGTGTAATTCTATCGATCTACCCACATCTGATTTCGCTAAATGAACAAATGAATAGGTAATGATCAACTCGGCAATCTGCTCAATTGGCATGTTGTCAATTTTAGTAACTTTCCGCGACCCAAACGAATCAAGTGCATCTACCCAGCACTCCTGCATAATCTCGGCCTGTAAATTCTCTTCAAGTTTTGTCTCGCTATATTTTCTTTTCTCCAGTCTGGTTTTAAGCTCCTCAATTGGGGTAGTCAGCACAAAACACTTGGTAACAAACTGTGCAGGAACTAAATCACCATAGTGGCCTTCCAAAATGATCAACCCATCTCCTATTTCAAGAAATTTTGTCAATTGTTCTTGAAATTTTTGACCATCTAATATCTTTGAATCTCGGGACTCATCATATCCGTCAAAGCAATCGTAGATTTCTGCAAACTCTTGCAAATTAAGTCGAAAGTATCCTCTTTGAGCCACGAGTTGGGAGGCTGAAGTTTTGCCAGTTCCCGGAGTCCCGGTCAGAACAATTACATGCGAGGTCACGATGACAAGTCTGCTGTTAATTCTCTCACTTTAATGAATTCTTATCCTTGAGGTGAGATTTAGCGTTATAGTTTGTTGATTAACTGAAATTCCTACATAGATACAATTTCGAAGGAGGAACTAATGGTCGGACCCGAGATGTGAGTTAGCTGGAATCAACGATCCAACATAAATTTAAGATAGAATAACAGATCCGCTAGCCAGCTCTCCAGATCCCAAGTTAAGGAGTTTTTATAAAATTGTCATAATACATTATGCACTTCATGTGCAGCAGCTCCAATATGTACGGAACACATCTTGAGATTTCTCGATGTCTGTCATATGTCTCAGGGTTTCTTACAGCTAATAATCGATCCTTCTCGATACTTTCAGATTACATGATTTATTCGATTTATTAAGAATCCAAACAACTTAAATAATCAGATGAGATTGGAAATACGATTAAACCTGATTCTCAAAGAGAATCCTTAATTTCATAATCTGTACCATGAAGGAAAATATTAAGATT
>JACZSS010000675.1 GCA_022574115.1 Candidatus Heimdallarchaeota archaeon
TCATTTCTACAACTTTCGTTTCCTCACTTCCAGTTATCGTATACGCAGGTTGGGTGGGAGCAATATTGTAGTTGATTTCAGGTATTTGGTCATTTGTGTTGAATCTTCGTTGAAGTAAGTCCTGACCAATGTTTTGAGAAAATCTTCCACACACTGCCCTAACTCCGTATAATGTTCATGGTGAATTTAATCTTGGAATAAAAATTTTGTTTGGTTTGAGCATAACAAATTATGAGGAAATGTTGATAAAATTCATAATTTTTATGAAAAGTAGATTTGCAACATCAGATCTTGACTAAACAGATCTCACCTTCGGTTAATTAATCGTAAAAGTAATTTGTATTAACTGTGGGAGGATTCATACTAGTCGTAATCCTGACAAAACAACATTAGCCATAAAAGCTAAAACCGATATATGAATTGAATTAGATACTTGGGACAAGAAATGTCTCCCATATTGAAAAAGTTAGAATTTAGAGACGGAAAAATTAATCATCTTTAAAGCGGATGAGAATCAACTTGGTCTTGTAATGAAGCCAAAAGTTGGAATGATTGGAACTGGTTACGCGGGCTTAGTAACTGGAGCTTGCTTTGCTGAATTGGGATTCGAAGTTCTTTGCGGCGATATTGATCAGAAAAAGGTAGACTTGATAAATCGAGGCATTCCACCAATTTTCGAAACGGGGTTAGCTGATTTATTAAAGGACCTGAGAGATAAAAATCTTCTTCGAGCGACCACAGATACTAGCGAAGTAGTTCAGTTTTCAGATATCATTTTCATTTGCACTGGTACTCCGAGTACCGAAGATGGCTCAATTAACTTAGATCAGATTGAAGCCGCTAGCAAGGACATTGCACGAGCTCTAAAGGACGCTGAAGGATTTAAGATAATTGTGGTTAAAAGCACCGTTATACCTGGCATTACCGAAAATTTTGTTAAACCGCTTCTTGAAAGGTTTTCAGGAAAGCAAGCTGGTGTCGATTTTGGGTTAGCAATGAACCCTGAATTTCTCAAGGAAGGTCTTGCTATTCAGGATTTTCGTGTACCCGATCGAGTGGTCATTGGTACCGAAGATGAAAAGTCATTCGAATCGGTGAAGATTTTGTATGAGAGCTTTACCTGTCCAATCATGCACGTAGATACATCGACAGCTGAAATGATAAAATATGCGTCTAATGCATTTTTGGCGATAAAAGTCTCATTTATTAATGAAATTGCGAATATGTCCGAGGTTATGGGTGCAGACGTGAGTGAAGTCGCCCGGGGTCTTGGCTTCGATAAACGTATTAGCCCTCAATTTTTGAGACCAGGTTTAGGATTTGGTGGGTCATGTTTTCCAAAAGATGTCAAGGCGTTAGCTTCTGCGGCAAAATCACATGGTATCAGTGCACATACTTTGGATGCAGCGCTTAAGGTCAACGAGTCCCAACCGTTGCGAGCTGTTGAAATGCTTGAGGAAGAAATCAATCTCGAAAACAAAAAAATAGCTCTGCTTGGCATCGCGTTCAAACCTGACACAGATGATGTACGCGAATCGAGAGTGATTCCAATAGCTGAAGAATTAATTAGAAAGGGTGCAACAGTAATTGCTTATGACCCGCTGGCTTTAGAAAACGCAAAATATTTCCTTCCTGAAACCTCTATTCTTGTGGACAATGTAAACGCCGCGCTCCGTTCCGCTGATGCAGCTATTCTTGTAACTGAATGGGACGAATTGAGAAATCTAGGTCCCGAAGAATTTTCAAGCATGAGTGGCAAACTCATAATAGATGGACGACGAGTTCTAGATTGGAAGAAGTTATCCCAAGCAGGTTTCACGGTCAAGGTAATTGGTAATGTTAACTAAGAATTCATTTAGAAAAATTCACTCATTAATATTCTAATGCCAGCCAGTATTGCAACTGTCCAAAAGAAGGTCAAAAGTTCTCTAGATTTAATTTTTTTTACTTTCAGAGCGCCAAACCGTGCCCCAATTATTGATCCAATCAGTAGTGGTAGACCAAATTCAGATAAAAGACTAAGATCGAATGTTCCTGCTTCGATCCTTGAGCTACTACGGGTTATGAATCCAACAAGTGAGACGACCACAATCATTGCTGTTGAAGTTGCGGCTGCAATGTGTATAGGTAATCCACTTACCGCAGATAAAACTGGGACGTAAATAATACC
>JACZSS010000074.1 GCA_022574115.1 Candidatus Heimdallarchaeota archaeon
ATCGAAGTTCCCCATGAAGTCGGAGACGAGGACCTCGACCGTCGAATCGGGGAGGCGCTCCCGTATCGCCCCGATGGTGGCAACGACGTGGCCCGCCGCACCGTCGGGCAGATCGTCGCGGTTCACCATGGTCACGACGACGTGGCGAAGCCCGAGGAGGGCGGCCGCCTCCCCCACGCGGCGCGGCTCCTCGGGGTCGAGCGGAAGGGGGGCGCCCTTGGTCACGGCGCAGTAGCCGCAGGTGCGCGTGCAGATGTCGCCCCCGATCATGAAGGTGGCCGTTTGGCGCGAGAAACACTCAAAGAGGTTCGGGCATCGCGCCTCCTCGCACACCGTGTGGAGTCGCTTCTCCCGCATGAGCGCCTTCACGGCGTGGGAGCGGCTCGGGTTGGGGAGCCGCTTGACGAGCCATGGGGGAAATCGCCTTGAAACCATTGAAAATAAAATACCTATCCCACCTCCGACTTTTTTGTTGTTAACAGTTGACGGTCGTCTGATACTCATGGGAGAAATCCATAAATCTGGATGGAGAAAGTCCAAGATAGAAGGGACCTTGCTAAGTGGAATCCTATCCGCAATAATGACCTTAATCGGAGAGGTAGCGGACGAAAGTTCGTCGCTTCGAACCATTGATGCGGGTGCATTTCAAATTATGCTGGAACAAAGTGAAAATGTAGTTAGCGTATTGCTTGTTGACAGAAATATCCCAGAATTCAGGAATTATTTACTTACGATATTGGATCATATAGATAAGGATTACGGTTCATATCTTAAATATTGGTCTGGATATAGTGAGCCTAAAATGGTGGAACATATTAAACAGCAGATTATGGAAACAATAAAAGTTCGTTAGTTTATTTCGCTATAATCAAGGCCTCTTTAGTCACTTTTTGGGGACTCAGGACATATTGATATTCCAAGTACTCTGTTCTAACATTTTTTCTCACAGAGTGTAAAAGCTCTGTTAAATCTTTGATTGAGGGGAAACCTAGGTCGTGGTATGACAACACTAAGATCCCGTCGAATTTTTCAAAGAGTGAACTGAATTTGTCGTATATCAGTTCAGAATCTATCCATGCGGATTTCTCGATCTCATAGGGTAGATGTTTTTTCTTTAGGTTAATCCTCTTCTCCCAATTTTCATAATCGATAAGTCCTTCAAGAAAATTATAATAATCCTGATAATCCGTCCCTTTTGATCGTCTAGACTTCATGTAAGGGGGATCCAGGTAAATCAGATCGAAGTTTCCTTGAATTAGTGAAATGTCACAGTTGATGGCTGTATTGTTTCTTTTATTGTCGAAAATGCAAGCATTCGCCTGTTTGCAAAATTTAGTAAAATATTCAGTAAACGTCCGATCCCAAGTTACCTTATTTCCAAATTTACGTCTAACGTTGCTCATCCTCAGACTAAGGTTCTTCCGGTGAAATAGGTTAAATGGGCGTTTAATAATGCAGCTTTGAAATAAACTCCAATAGGCAAGAACCCGCTTGTACTCACCCTCTAGGTTACTAATGTTATACAACATGCTATCGATCCAAATATTCTCATCTTGAGTAAAATATACTCCTCGAAAATTCTTTTCAACAGTATGTCCGTGATCGTCATAACTTACAAAACGTAGCAACCTTGCAATTTCTTGATCAGTAAGCAACGTAAAAGAATTTTCGACTAGAGCCTGGGATGTTATATAACTTGAGGACAAAATGTCATTTGAATAAACTTCTTTCCTTAAAGACTTGAAATAATAGGATACAACACCACTCCCCGAGAACCCATCAAGTACGCTGTCAAACGCCAAATCAGAAATTGATTTGTGGATCCATCGAATTAGTTTATATTTCGAACCTTGAAATCTGGTTTGTGGAAATTTCAGGGAAATAACTTCAGTCACAGATTGATTACTCTTCCGCATCAGCTAAATTCCAGAAGTGATACAGGAGGGCGAAGATGAGAGATAATCCCATCCCAATTATTACGAAGATTTTTAATAATTCAAAATCAAGCATTCTTAACTCAGCTAAAATCAATTGAACTTTAAATATTATTAAGTTACCAATAAGAAATCCCATTTCAAATAGAAAGGGCAAACTCTGATCTAAATAGCCGAGGGACAACAAATCACCATAAATATTGTAAAGCCAAAAAATTTTGCGATCAAACTGAAATGATTTAATATTGACTTTGTACATTCATTATCTTTTTGAACTTCTCAAAGATGTGATTTTGTAGGTTGTCGGCGAATTTTTTTGCAAAAGCAATGAGAACAAATCTAGTTTTCATGGTGATTCTTGCAACCGTTGCGTTGTTATTTCAACTACTTTTCGTAACAAATGCCCAAAGTACAATCAATGATATCAATGAATTGGGAAACGAATATCTTGATGAAGACGATAAAATACTTCGGGGTCTTCTTGACCTTGATGTAATCTTAAACACCATGTACAACGAACAGACTGGCGTAATCATGTCTCAGCTGTTATTTGAAGGTGAAGTTGAAACCGATATCGGAATATCTACTTACGAAGTCTACAAACATGTATTTGGCAACGTTAGTAAAGCTATTCGAATTAGGAATGAATCTGCTTACAACTTGACTCAAATCAAGGATTCATCCGCTTTTGTTGATATATTTAGTGGAATTTCACACCAGATCACTAGTTTCGATAGTGAAAATAATTTTGCTGATACTAATAACACCGGAGTTGGCGGAATTTTTTTCAAACTTGAAAAAGATCTCGAAGATCAGCCGAAGGCTGATGAAGTGATACAGAAATTCAACTTACAACGTCAATTGCATAATCAGGCAGTCAACGACATCCTGATCGATCCAACCATTTCCTCATCTGGAGTATTACCCACAATCCTAACCATTCTTGATCGAATTAGGGAGAGAATTTCAGACCCCAACACAGTTTCTCCAGATGCCGTTAATTCTGATGAAATTTTGAGATTGATATTTGATTATTATACAGAGACTACATCGTTGTTAATTAACCTAGAATTAACCCAAACACGTTTTGATCCTCAGAACAAATACACCAGAACCGAAATAATTGAATTCTATGAATCTACATTCAATTATGTCAATAATAAGCACATTACAATTGAAGATATTCGCCGAGATCTTACCGATTTAATCGTCGATTCTGCAAACGATAACGACATCTTGGCCATTTTAGTTGTTTACCAAAATACTAGAGCAAGAATTTTAGGAGTGTTGGAGGAAATGTTGCTTTTTTTACCGGTGTTTGTTCATTCTCAAAAACAGGCGATCCGTGAGATATTTCCTCTATTAGAAAGTGAAAGAGAAATATTCAAAGCTGAATTTAACAAATTCACTGACGAACTCAATCAGAATTTAGCCACTCAAATCCAATTCGTGTCGCTATTATTGATCCTTATCCTCTCAATAACCGGAGGCTACTCTTCAAGAAAGGGGTTACAAGTTGCTAAAAAGGAAAACTCCGCAACTTCGAAAACCGAAAATACGAATATCAAGATATCCGAGTCTTTGTTTACCGATTAAATTTTGATAATTCTTTATTGGAAAGATTAAGTTGAGCTAGATCTTTCGAGTAATTCTGGATATCCGAGTCCTGATTGTTTCTAAATTTGCCATGCTGTTGATTTAAGAAATTCGTCAAATTCCATAGTATGTTTGTCTAATCCGAATTGACCAAATAACAAATATCGCGCTTCAGGCCATTCTAATTTGTGGGTCGCAAGTTAGTAAATCGAATCGATAGAGATTGGAATCTTTATTCGATCCTCGTCTGCGTTGTGACTTGCATACTTTTCGAGCCCTGTATACTTGAACGAAAGCTGGTCGATATGATTATTTGCCTCTTCCCCGAGGATTGTTTTTATTACTGTTCCGTGAATTCCTAAATACCGATAGAAGGTATCGGGATCCATAATGGCAATCGAAATTTTAGTGCCTTCTTTGATAACGTTTGCCTTAACTCTTCCAGTTGCCGTATTGATAAATATGGTTGTACCAATTTTATTATTAGTTTCGTCGACCTCTATATTGAACCAGCTAGGTGTTACATGAGGTGTTCCGTCTTTTCTGACAATACTCACTAATGCTAATGCTTTTTTTTCAACCAAAATGTCTCGAAAAGTCTCAAGATCTTTCATACTTCCCCATTTTATTAATCGTAGAAAATGATTTGGTTTTGACGAAACTTCTACATTTTGATAATTCGTAATATTTGTGAGTTAAACACTGTCAGAAGACATCACTTAATGTAAAGCCTCGGCCTAATTTGGAACAGATAAAATGTTTCCGGACGAGTTGTATTTGGTCGAATATGATGATGGATGGGTTTCAAAATTTGCTAATGGGAGCAAGAGGTTACAAAAAATACTGAACGCACATTTGGTCAAAATACATCATATAGGAAGTACCGCAATTCCAGGATTATGTGCTAAACCTATAATAGATATGCTTGTAGAGGTAAAGTCTTTTCCTGACTGTGAAATTTGGATTAAGATTTTAGTATCAAATGGGTACCAATATATTGACAAATGGAATACTCTGATGCCTTTTCGCCGATTATTTGTCCGGTATGAGAATGATGATTATGATGGACACGTATTGGAGCATATTCACATTGTTGAGGCAGGTCATCCATTTGTAAAGCGTCACGTACTCTTTCGAGACTACCTGATGTTTTCTCTTCCAGACAAAGTTGCTTATTGTCGCATGAAGCAAGAGCTAATATCTCGTGGTGTGAAGAGATCTGATTACAATGACTTTAAGACCGATTTTATCCATTCTATTGATCACAAAGCCTATTTTTGGAAACACCAGAAGGATTTGCCAGTTGATTATTATGAAAACACCTGATTCACTTTCTTAATCCTGAGTGGAAGATTTTAATGATTTCTGCAAAGCCTTTCTTTATGGCATGTTCTAATGGGAAAATTCCTTTGTTATCAGAGATAGAAGGATCTGCCCCATGATCCAGTAACAATTTCACAATAACCTGATGATTTTTTCCACCATCACCCAAAATGACAGTTTCTAACAGCGCCGTCCAGCCAAGATTATTGACCAAGTTTATATCAATTGATGTCTTTTCAAGTAATTTTCTGACAGTTTCCACATGCCCTCTCTCGCAAGCTGGGATCAGCGCTGATCCCCCGTATTGATTGACGATTGAATAATTGGGATTGTATTCAATGAGTATATCCAAGATCGTGTTGTGACCATTTGCCCCTGCATAAAGAAAGGGCGTTCTTTCAATTGTTGGATTTTCTAGGTCATAAAGATCAATTTGAGCCTCGTTTTCTAAAAGCCACTTGATAATCTTCAGGTTTTCAAACTCAGTCGCAGCCAGAAGTGCTGTTCTACCTTTAGAATCAATACTATTGACATCCATTCCTTGATCAATTAATAGCATTAAGTGATCTAGATCGCCTTTCTCGGCATGACTGACAAATTCATCTAGATCGTCTCGAGTCTTGGTCATTTCAGAAATAGTAATGTTGGTCCCTGTCAGAAGCCCTCGAGTACTTATCGAAAGAAGTAATTGTTGTATATATCTTTTCTTGAGCATTTTTTGCCTCTACAGCCACTTCTGCATGATTTTTCTGTTGTTCATTTATGTAAAACAGAACAGATCTTTCGATATTTTTTTGGTTCTGATTGGATGGATTAGAGGCATTGTGTGTAACCCAGAAGACGTCAATCAATTTTATAAAAGTTGTAAGCTTATCATCAAAAACTATTTTGACGACCTCTACTTTGCTTAATTTTTGTTTACCATTTTTAGTTGGTTGGCAAAATCCGACTTCAGTACCTAAAATACCATTGGCTTTAGAAAAAACTAGTTCAGTATTCCAAAAACAACCTCCACCAAAATAAGCAGTTTCTTGAGACATAATCTGAAATAAGCCTGACCAAATAAGATTATTTGGTTCGATAAATATTTTACAACTGGTGCCGACTTATTTACCTAATTGATGCATTGTCGTCTTTCTCTTACTATTTGTGGGTATTGGAAAATGAATCAAATTCAAATGATACGCGAAGGGAGGAAATAATAGATCATTGAGGCGAGCTAAATCTTGAAAAGGTGAAGAATTGTATTCGTAATAAGCTTTTGAAAATTATATATTTTTAGATAAAGATGAAGAGGTTCCACAGATCTTCAATTGATGCGATGATCCTAGAGTTCATGTTTTGCCAGTTTTACTGAGAGTTAATAAAATCGAGGATAACTTTAATGGAGGATAATATTGACTACGAAGAAATTTTTTATCAATCTTTTATAAACCAAAAACAAGAAAACAACACTCCTCATAGACAATGATGCCTGCAGTTTGTAGTTCATGAGTCAAAAGTGAAGCGTTATCTGAACTTCATCACGTGGATCAATTATGTCAATGAGAATTCTTGCTCAATTACAATGAGTTCGTTGTACAGTTCATCCATGGTTGATAGATCTGATCGTAAATTCAAAATACAAGCTCTAATCACAGTTTTACCTGCTAGAACTGTAGTGGATAAATAAAAATTATTCTGCTTCTGCAATTTTTCCAAAATCTTGATGGTGGTATATTCCCCATCTTTGTGAACAAAACAGACTATTCCTAAATCGCCTCTTGAGATTAGCTCGAATTGAGAATTATTGTCGATCAAATTTTGGAAGTAATTAGCTTGCAAGATGTTTCGAGTTATTGCATTTTTGATTTGTTGGACGCCTAATAAAGAAAGCATAATCCAGATTTTAAGGCCTCTTAATTCCCTTGTAAGGGGAAATCCGTATGATCTGAAGTTGCGTTGAAGCGGGTAATCATTTTCCAATTCAGAATCAATTAAGTATTCCGCAGATAACTCAAATGCATTTGACATTATTTTGTGATTTGTTGTCAACGCAACCCCTGCTTCAAAAGGAACATAGAACCATTTATGAGCATCCAAAGTCAATGAATCAACCTTTTCCAAGCCAACCAATCGTCTCGAAACAGGCGTGTTTGTAATTTTTGCAAATGCACCATAGGCTCCATCAACATGGAACCAAAGCTGATATTCATCAGCGACTTCACGGAGCTCATCTAGGAAATCAATTGCTCCTGAGTTTGTTGTCCCTGCGTTACCAATTATCATTAACGGAAGAACTGAGTCTCCAAATTTATCTTGATCTTCCTGAATTGCTGTTCGAACCGCATTACCAGTTAATTCAAAATTTACTGATGATTTTACGTATCGAATGCTCTTGCGACCAAGTCCAAGCATCAAAATGGCTTTTTCGACCGAATTATGGGTTTGATCTGATAAATAGATTAAAAATCGCTTGGGATGAAAGTATCCTTCCTCCTTGATGTCAAATCCGTGTAATTTGCCTTGATGAACCAAGCCTGCGTAGATACATGTCAAAATTGCACCTGAACCCCCAGTCGTAAAACTTCCAAACGTATTTTTGGGAAGGTTTAACAATTGGACAAACCACTGAATAACTAGAGCCTCAATTGCTGTACCTGAAACTGATGCTTGAACACTACCCACCATCTGATTTAGAAGTGGTGTAAGCATTGCGCCGACCATGGCTTCAGGTGCTGGGTCGCTTGGAATATATGCTAAAAACCGCTGGTTGGTAGTAGAAGGGAGATTTGGGATTATGTAGGTGTTCAAAAAAGCGACAACTTCTTCAATTGACTGGGGATCATTAGGAATTGGTAAATCAAATATTTTTTGGATATACTCGCCTGTTAATTTTCGATAAAATGGAATTTTATCTACATTTTTTTGGTATTTCAGTGCAATTGGAAGCAACTTATCGATTAATTCCTCAGGATTGGTGTTGTATTTGAGAGGTGGGGTTTGGAAAAATTTAGCAATAATTTCTTCATTATCCACATTTATTTATTCTCTTGGTATTTATGTGAGTAACCATCGATCCAGTAGTTCCGCGAATTAAGTAAATTACGTTTTAATCAACTCCTCTGTTCAGTAAAATATTATTGCTCTTCAGTAGCTATAGCCATAACATTAGCGAGTTGACCGCGCAATGCATCCTCCAGATCTAGGAGGGAAGCGTTCTAGATGCGGTGATCAGCACTGCCTCGCTTGACTTGCCCGAGATATCGCATCATGATGTTAAAGACATTGAGGAGGCAGCAAACAAAGTTACTCGGTAGGAGGGTGAGTGAGAGCTGGAGTTCTTGCAGAGGAGATCTCAACGATTGAGGGAGATTCCCCGAAATGTACTGGGAGAAATCGGAAACAGTTATGTTGAGGAAATAAGAGAATTTAGCTTTCCCAAACGTGAGCACTACCCGAAACTTAAGTCATGTGATAAACTTAAAATTGGACACTTCGCAAATTTAGTAACTGAATTTATTCCTTTAAAGCTCGAACGATGAAGGTTGCTAAATCCATCATCTGACCTTATCGATTTGACAATAATGTGAGTAAGTTCAAAAGACAAATTATCACAGATTGAATCTTTACTGGATCGTAATACCTTCATGTTTTTATGTCGACTATTTCATATTGACTCAGACCAGGTCTCTAGTTCATTAGAGCTCCCGTAGCTCAGCGGCAGATAAATTTTCGATCGATTGGTCGATTTTGGTTGCGACCAAGTTTAAGAAATTTCAACGAAGTTTAGAGGGCTCAACAGCTCAAGCTAGCTAATTCGCCGCAATGCGTATTGTATTCATA
>JACZSS010000075.1 GCA_022574115.1 Candidatus Heimdallarchaeota archaeon
TTCAGAAGTAATATCTGTCGTGTAAAATGTTTTAAATTTTGGATCCAAACCCAGCTTGCTAACAGTCATGGGATACAATTTGTCAAATTGTACCTAGGTTAAAAAGGCAATAGTATTTACAATTTCTCGAGATCAGCAAGGGAGGGAAATTAATTTCTGGTTCAATAGAGCTACAATTGTCAATAGTTCGTTTTGCAAATGAAAGAGAATTTGCTATTTATTAAACAGATATGGCATTTTTCTCAATAAAACATTAATACCTTACTTCCAAAAGATAGTCAGTGAGTCATGACGTAACCAATGCGCAGATCGTTGCAGCATTAATTTTAACAATACTTACATCGTTCTTGTTTATAATTTTTTATCGGAAAAGACGCGAATCTGGAGTCAATGCCCTCGATTGGCTCATTGCTATTTTTGGCGGAGTTGCACTCTTAGGAATTCTTCAACTAGGCAACTTATTGTACCATGATGATCTTGTAATTTTCAAGTACAGCGATGTCGATTCTCCTCTGAGCCTGAATATTGTCAGGACGGTTCATTTGATCGTCTTATTATTGTTGTACTTAATGTCAGAACAATTTCTGGGGGATAGACTTCATTCGACGAGGCTAGTAGTCCTTAGTTCTTCATTGGCAGTATATTATTTTTCAGGTATATATTTCGTGATGAACGATGTAATAATCAATAGTGATCAAATGATTCCATTTGCCCGACCAACGAAGTTTGATGAGCTAGTGTTCGAATTCATCCAACTGATGGTTGTGGGGTTACTCATGTACGTATTTTATCAACAATACCTGGTTACGGATGAACCAACCTACAAAAAATATATCATTACAATCGAAATAGCGGTATCATTATTTTTTGTAGCTTCATTCGTTGAATTATTGGAACATTTTGTCAATATCACTCCCGTTGATGCGTTCCTAACCGCAATTCCGACTTTTCTGTTATTGGCTTATTTTTATTGGAAATCTCCGAATTTCATTTATTTAGCCCCTGCGAATATTCTGTTCCTTCAAATCGTTTCTAAAGGAGGTCAACTGCTTTACGCAGCGGAACTGAAAGACGAGCTGGATACGACTGATTTCTTAGTAGGTCCAAGTCTGACAAGTGTTAACGTCATTCTTGAAGAACTTGTTGCTCAACACGACGATGAGAAAATTGAAGTCAAACAATTTGTATACAATAATGGATTTATATTATTTGAGAAGGTTGGAGGAATCAGCGCTATTGTCCAAACAGATCGAGCGTCTGGAATCCTTAAACGAGCTATCAGATATCTTATTAGAGAATTCGATGCCACTTTTCACGATCAAATTGAGGACTGGAAGGGGAATATTCAGGATACCAAAGATGGTATATCCCCTGATGATATTTTTAAGAAATGTGTGCCAATCGTGCAATCTAAGGTATTCTTATCAACCACAACAGCTACGTAGTTGACATAATCACATTTATTGCTTTAGGAATCGCTTTAACGACGATCGTGGTTGAATTATATGAAAACGGTTCTCCATCGACTTCAAATAATAGTGGCGCCTCAGCTGTAATTTTTAGTTCAGATGTGTGGCCCATATAAACACCTTGAATTGTCTCATCGTGAGTCCCTTTTTTTAATATACTCATCATTCTAATCATTTTAACTTTACCAAAATCCATGGCAGTTAAATAGGCAAGTTTAGATCCAAAGGTCTCCGCCTGGGGAAGAACTTTGTAACCACCAGCTTGGGATGAGAAGCCGGTCATAAGCATCGAAAGATTTCCCTCGATTTCTCGATCATCAACGGTGACTCTTGCAGGAATATTTTTCCAGTTTTTAACGGCTCTAAGAGCAAGCAAAGTGTACCGAAATTCTCCTTTTATCCACTTCAGGCGTCTTTCCACAGACGAAGCATATGCTATATTTGCTCCAATGCCGACATCCGCAATGTTTAACGCCACTCGATCGACATCCGCTTTTACGAGTGTCAAAGGCGTTTTTCTAGTCTGATTACGATTAATGGCCTCTAGCTGAGTTTCTAGGTCTGAAGGCCAATTAATTACCTGCTGATAGTCATTTACGGTTCCTGCTCTGATAAAACCCAATCTTAGTTTTTCATTATTTTTTTGATACATGCCGTTTACAACTTCGTTAATAGTTCCTTCACCTCCTACGGGAACTAATATTGTAGCACCGGTGTCAATAGCTTCTTTAGTGGCTACTACTCCTTCCCCAATTCCATCAGCAATGGCGACTTCAAATTTGAACTTTAGTAGACTATTTATTGTTTTGAGCATTTTATCCCATTTTTTTCCGGTCGATCCACCACGGCTTTGAGGGTTGACGATAAAATGGACTAACTCATCACTCACATAACAGGGTTTTCAGGAGACCAATATTAAATTAAAGGGGGACCCCAACTTTATCTTTGAATTTGATTCAAATTTTGATCGATTTAACAACGTGAAATTGTACTTGAATTAAGAATATTTGACGAGCTTATTGGAGAATTCAATTGATCCAAATAATCCGCTATTTTTGAAAAAATGACCATACATGCTCACAAAGTTAATTTATTATAGACAAATCATAGGTGTATTAGTGGCGATTTCACGACACTCGTCAGGCGAAAAGCAGCTCAATGATGTAATTGAAGGTGGCTTTCCCCGGGGTTCTGTGATCGCTTATGTAGGAAACTCAGGGACTAATAAACGAATCTCGGGTATGAGATTTATTCATGAAGGTTATTTGGCTAATTCTGGGACACTAATTGTCACGACGACGTTACTGGTATCAAAATATCATGACCTTGCCAAACGAGTCGGAGTTGATGTCACCAAGAGCATCTTTATCGACGCTGCTAATTGGAAAGTCCAGAGAATTGATAGAAGTCAGATCTCACCTTCACCTTATCACGTCAGTAATTTAACAGACCTTAATGCTCTGCTCGCAATAATTGTCCAAGCTTGCACGGATAATGAAGTTGATAGAATACTATTTGATTCGCCGAGTAGTTTGCTAATTTATTCGACACCGAGTTCAGAACAAGTTTTCCGTTTTTTTGAGCTCCTGACTGCATTTACCCGGAATAAGAAAATAACACTAGTTTATTTATTAGAAGACGATATTCATTCTTTGGAAGTAAAATCAACTCTTCTTTTCTTATCGGATGGGGAAATCAAGTTTAGGTACGAACCTGGAAATGGGAAGACGCAGGTGCTACCAGTTTCATTATGGTTTACTGATATCGCAACATCGTGGATTGAGTTAGATTAAAGCTCAGAGAGATCAATTTCATGAGGTAAGACGATAATCCCCTTGCCAGATTGAATATTCATAGAATGAGTCAGGGTAGAGTGGTCAATTCCTCTCATTTTTTGGATTTCGATTGCTCTAAGACGCTGAGCACCTGCTTTTATATTGTACAATGAAATTACACCGTGAGTCAGATAATTGTATACTTGGTCAGTTGATGAATTTTGACTTTCACTTAACAATAAAACAGTACAGTCTAGATCTCTCAGTAAGGAGATAAAGCGAATTAATTCCTTACGCAGATTCCGATTGCTTAACATAGCGAGCTCAATAGAGTTCAACGAATCGATCACTATCCTTCTGGCATTGATGCGCAAGGTTGCTCGATGAACAAGGTTGAGAATATCATCAAGACTTAACTGATCAGGGTTTTCTAAACCCCCCGGAGGAGATACTACTGCTAACTTCTTTGAATCGATTAAATCTAGAATATCCCAGTCATAAACTCGAAAATCAGATATTAAATCAGCTAAATCGTATTCAAGGAGCAAGAGAACTCCCGGTTCGTCATATTGCAAAGCGCCATTTATTAAAAACTGCATACCTAGTGTGGATTTGCCAGTTCCCGGATCTCCTTCAACAAGAATTGATCGATTTCGGATCAGACCACCCTTGAGTAGTTCGTCAAGTCCATCAATACCAGTGCGAACAATATTTTCATCTACCATTTTAATCACCTATGAATCATAATCGATTATGTTGGTCTGGACAATTTGCTCTATCTGAGTCAGAACTCCTTTAAATTCGCCTTGAGTATATTTTCCTCGATTTGATTCGATGATGCTTAATTGCGCAAAATCATCAAAGATCAAGCTCGTTGAATTTCCAATCCGGTCAACAATTTGAACTTTGCCAAATTCGTTAAGATCCTCGTTATCCTGCGTAACCTTGATGTTGACAACGACTTTTTTTCTGGTTTCACTAAGGTTTTTCCCCAGTTTAGATATTAGAAAGCTAGGATTCGAAGTTGAGATCCTTAGAGTTGAATTAGTATTTTGAATTAATTTGGTTAGCCGGGATAAAATGTTTGTCAAACCATTTATTTGCCAAACTCCTTCTTCACGTTCTGCTTCCACATGAGAAGTTCTGAACATGTTTTGAAATTCTGGAAGAACCTGTTCTACTAATTTTTTCCGTTTGGAATGAGATTTTTCCCACTGACTTTGGAGATTAACCAGGCGATCATTTAAGGAATCTGAGGGGTCCCTACCTCGAAATTTTCTTGGACGGCCTTCATCGCCGATGATGAATTGTTTTGACACTAAACTTTCAAGAACCTGATAGACTTTTGCATATGGGATTGAAGACCGATCACTAATTTCGCGCGCGACAACGGTTCCACCCTCAAGAATCGTTAGAAATGCTCTAATTTCATACTCGTTTAATCCTAATTCATGAAGGACTAAACTGGTGGTATCCTCCTCAACATTTGATTGGTCGTCAACTATTCCACTCATGTTATTCTCTTCAGGTTGGTGAAATTTATTTTTCTCCGACTTATAGTTAATATTTAGCAATTATTAAGTCTAACTTACCTCCGGCATTATTTTATCCAAAGATCGATTATTATTTCAATACAGGAAATTTGAGCTAATTGAGCGAAATGCGGTTTTCAGCTACTTTTAAAATATCCATGCTAATTGCCTTGTTCTTAGTATCAACTAGTCAATTTGTAAGTGGTATTAGTTCAATACGATTTATCAACCTAGATGTTCCAATTACGACAAATTTAATCGACTTAAGCAGTTATGAGAAAGAATTTGAGTCATTTAACACTCGGCAAGAAATGACATTAAGTCCGTTCTTCACTCCCGATAATGCAATAGAGATTCATGCAGCGTGGATTGATCGAGCAAATAATACAATTGAAATTCAAAATCAATATATTACACAATGGGATTCTGGTTCTTGGGATGATGATTCATCACCGCTTGTCAGATCCGTTGTCGATGCCCACAATCGAAATGTCACTGTTCGGGTACAAGTAAACCAACCTGAGCCCGATGACTTAGCTGACGATGTCACCGTTTATTTCCTTGGATTAGGGATCCAAGTGAGGTGGATGGGAAATTCGGATAGTCCAGATGGCAAATGGCTTTCGCAAACCCACAATAAATTGCTGATGATTGATGATAAAATAACTCTACTGTCTTCAATCAACTTTGGAGAAAACGCATTTACACGTAATCGAGAAGCGGGTATGGTTATTCAAAATGAGGATGTCACAGGATATTATCAATCAATATTTGAAGCCGATTGGAGTGATGGAGAAGTCCCTGTCATCTCATTAAGTGTACCATCGCAACTACTAACTTCAAGAAGCAAGCTAGCAAATGAGTATCCATCGCATACAAACATTCCTAGATCAAATTTTACCGGTACATACAACGTTTCAGCATTTACCAATCCAGACAATGCTGATAAACTGATATTCAAATATCTTGAAGCTGCTCAGAAAAGCATCTACGTCAGTATGTATACTATTAGTCGAGATGATTTTACCAATACCTTAATTGATCTGAAAAATGCAAATCCGTCAATCGATATTCAAGTATTAATTTCTAACAGGCGAGTAGGAGGATCAGAGAATGAAGATACTCATGCGGCAGCAACAGCATTGACGGAAAATTTGATTCCAGTCTATAACTCAA
Organism: Candidatus Heimdallarchaeota archaeon; assembly: GCA_022574115.1. Lineage (GTDB taxonomy): Archaea > Asgardarchaeota > Heimdallarchaeia > Heimdallarchaeales > Kariarchaeaceae > LC-2. The sequence goes on from JACZSS010000075.1 coordinate 5,953, forward strand.
CCAAAGACGATGACAAGGTAGATGGATTCTATCACAATAAGTATTGGATTATCGATGGTAAACATACCTTCGTCTACTCTGGAAACTGGAGTCCCAGAAGTGTTACACCTGAAGACACCAGTTATTCTTCGGGAGACGCGAATCGGGACATGGGTATAGCAGTTCATGATGCGACAGATATTGCGTCTTTCTTCAAAACAGAAGTTTGGGATATGGATGTCGCTGTTGCGGATGCATGGGAATTACCAGTTGGAGCAAAAATAACATCCCTTGAAAACGGAGATGTAATATCGAATACGATTACTGTTACCGGCACATTAGCAGGTCTAAGTTCTGCTACTGTAACCTACCGTTGGAACAGCGGAACTTCCGTTACAGTAATTCCTACTGGTGAGGCCTTCTCCTTTGAAATTGATACGAATGACCTACCCAATGGAGTCAACACTTTGGTAGTTGATGGTGACCTAAACGAACAGCATTTTAGCGATATCGTCATATTAAATGTTGTAAATACCAATAATGAGTGGAGGTTGTTAATTACTGAGGTGTTACCTAACCCTGACGTAGTGTCAGATAGTGATGGAGAATTCTTTGAAATCACCAATAGTTTCCCATTTGACTTAACCTTAACCAATTGGCTTGCAGGGGATGACAACCACCTTTACATCTTTGATGAGAATCATGTCATTGAGGGGTATTCTAGCATAATCATTGCTCGAAATCTAGACGGCTTCAATACTGGCTTTGGCAAAACTGCAGATTTTGAGCTCAGTATTTCATTAATAAATAGTGATGACTATATTCAGCTCCTGGATAATAAAGATAATATCATCGACATAGTTTCTTACGGCGAAATCGGCATTGATAATTCAGAAGCTCTCGATGCTCCAGATGCAGGAATATCAATTCAACGAAGTCCTATGCATATTGATACGAATACCGCGGCCGATTTTATTTATGCAACTCCAGATCCAAAAGGACCTATAGCACATGAACCATTAGACATGCAAACCTCAATGGGAACAACCTCATCAATCGATACTAGTGATTCCACTATAACAAATTTAGTTGGTTATATGATTCCAATGATCTTTGTACCGTTATTATCAAGAAGAAAGAAACAACGAAATTAAACAAAAAAGTTCTGATACTCTGATAAAACTGGTGAAACCACTACTGTGAGAGCATTTAATCCAAGTTGTGAGGATAATAAGGAGCCTAGTTTAGATGGGAATGTTCGCACTGTATTTAGTTTCTGGCTAACTAAAGTCCCTAAATTAGAGGATTCAATCGGATTTCTCGCATGGAGGACTGAGACTAAGACAGGTTCATCCTTTGTATACAGTTTTGATAACTCATCAACAATAAATTCGGTAGCTTGATTTATGTTCCTAGCAGTTGAGATAATCTCTGACTCGCCATCTAAGATTTTTCCAACTTTGATTTTGTGACCAATACTTCGGACTCGCTTTAACAAGGTAAATTTAGCAGATTTTGAGGGAACAAAATTATTTTTGTAGGAGATCGTATATGAAACCATATTTTCAACAACTTGAGATAAAATCGAGATAATTTCAGTAGCCGTAAAACCATACTGGGCAAGTACTGCAGCTTGAATAGACAATAAACCCTGAAACATTGAAGATGCACCGGAGTGATAGATTTCAAGCTTCAGATTTTTCAGGTACTTGATAGCTATCTTAACGTTAATCAGGAATCCAGTGGTACCTTCATTTGATGATATAATCAAGATATCTTCTCCCGTCTTAGCGATTTTATCAAATAAGTTGTAGATATAGTAAGGTGAGGCTGGAGTTGTAACTGGGACGAATTCATCCTGTAACAATCCATGAAATCCATCAGCATTAATGTCGACTTGCTCATGATAACATTGATTCCTATGAAGGATCCTGACTGGAATAACTGAAATATTGTATTGATGCGCGACAGATAAAGGGATATCAGCATGACTTTCAGTTACTATTTGGACCATAATAGATCAGCAATATTGTATGGATCTTTTTTCTATTTGTATTTTCTTAACTAACTTGAAATTATAGCATGCCTTATTACTTTTTTAATGACTTCAATACGCTTCTCAAATAGATCGGTAACTTCATCATGTGTAACTTTGCTTTGCAGACCTGAAGCAAAGTTCGTCACGAGGGCAAGAGTAGCGTATGGTATTTGAATTTCCTTCGCCAAAAATGCTTCCGGCGCCGATGTCATTCCAAAGTAATTAACACCTAGTTTGGTAAACGCACTAATTTCAGCTGGTGTTTCGTATCTCGGACCATTAAATACACCAATAATACCGGTTTCAACAACTTTTTCATCTAAATACTTGCAAGAATTAATCAAAGTTTGTCGGATGTTACTATCGAATGGCTCTGAAACATCAGTGTGAACCACACCAGATAACGTTGCACCTTTAATCGTCGTTACCTTAAAATCTTGACCATCGAAGAATGTAGTAGACCGGCCGTTTGTCATATCAAATATCTGATCAAGTACGACAAAACTTCCACTTCCGACATCTAGATTACTGCTACCAACGGCATTCGTCGAAAAAATTCGCTCTGTCTTGAGAAGTTGAGCAGCAAATATATTTGCTCGATAATTAATTGCATGGGGTGGGGTTTCATGGCCAGAACCATGTCTAGGGATAAAACAAACGTCTTTACCTTCCAATTTACCGACTTCTACAGTAGTATCACCAAAG
>JACZSS010000676.1 GCA_022574115.1 Candidatus Heimdallarchaeota archaeon
CACTAGGGTTATTCAGTAAAAATTTACCTTACCAAACTATCAATGATTGGATTAAAATAGTTTGATTTTTCCATTTTCAAACTCAAACCGAGAACCAGTCTCAGCCTCGAATCCAAAAATTATAGCCGATGGTATCTTTAATTCTCTCACCAGAGTTGCTCCATGGGACAGCTTCCCCCCCGTTTTGGAAATGATGACCTTATATTGCTTGAATCTTTCAAAATCGTGTGATTGCAACGTCTCTACAATTAACAAATCTTGACCAATCACTCCTATCACCTTTCCAGGATACAACAAAATAATATCTGATTTGGAAGCAACTGATAATCCAGTATGCTCCATAAATAATCCGGATTTGTGTCTAGTTCCTCCATGATCTATCAATAATTCATGCCTTTGTAACAAAAAGTGAAGTCGATAAAATAATTTCATATTAGAATCCCTGAACCACTCCCGAATTGCAATATAATGACCTCTCAGTCCAAAGCCACCTAACTTGTGCCAAAATCTCAAAAACTTATTTTGAAACGGATAGGGATCCAGAGAAGTCAGCTCACCTTTGTTCCTCGGTGTTACCGGATCGCTCTCAAATTGTAATCGATGAACTGATGATTTTACATCTTTGTAAACGGTTGAAGGTTTACCTAGCATACTTCCTCCAGCGGATCCGAGCATGGTATTAATTATCAGATTGCTTTTTACAATGAAGAGATAATAACGTAGAAACCAGTTTTCTACTTGAAACGCCGCACTTTTATTCTCATATTCCTTTAAATCTCTGTCAAAACTCAACAACTCATCTTCAATTTTCATCACCCGGCTACGTGTCACAAAGTGCATACGAAGGAATGTGGGGAGATGTTTGATGAATTTTAGTGGGTTAAATCTAATTCTAGGTAATAGACTTCCAAATTCCTTCGTAATAAATTTACTTGATAATCCCCATTTTCTGAAAAGTCCAAGTATTAAATCCCCATTGATATAAGATGCATCGTCGTATTGTGAAGTAAATGGTTCTCGCATTTCCAGTACAGACGTATCCCATGCTGCAAAAATATGACTAATCGAAAGAGTAGCCATTCTTTGCGAATTTTCCATAAAAAAGGACACTTTTTGAGGTAGTAGCTCCTCGAGATTACCTGATGACAGCACTCTGTTCCATTGAAAACGAGTTATTGGTCTGATCTGTAACAGGTGGAACAGACCATCGAAAGCCCACTCTATATCAGAAGCAGTATAATGAAATTTAGCAATTACATTATTGACAAATGAAATTAAGCTCTTTTGCCACTTTGTTAATCCTTTGGAACTCGAGGGATACATGTATTTTTTTCCAATTTTTGACCAAGAAAATGATGCTGGAGAGGTTGTACCATCAACAAGTGTCTCAAGATGACCGTCGACCCATTCGCAATATCCTCCCAAGGACCGGACAAACGCCACTCCCGAATAAATCGGTTCAATAAATACCTGTACAATGACTTCATCTATCTCGTCCTCGAGCAGAGAAATTACTCTATTGGGAACTTCATCTGGGTTAACTCTTAGAAATGTCGGATATTTTCCAGCATTTGATTGATCGATTTTATCTTCAGAAAATGAAGATGAGCGCACCATATATGTCTTAGTCTCATCCAGGATTAAATGATTAAAATTTTCACTCGATCCATCCACAACAAATTTCATTGGAACGCTGATCCCAGCAAATTCTGCCAAAGTCAACCTTCCAGCTTTTGTGTGAGCATTGATGCTTTCAGATGAATTTTTCAAATGATTAAAATAATTCGCAAATTCTTGTGGCTGTTCAAGATAAGGGTAATGTGACCACTTAGAGACAATCGTAACGGTTAGTTCAGATCTTGGTAAGATTGACTCCCAGGCAGCGAGACTATCTTTTGCAAAAAAACTATCTTCTCTGCCAACAATGATCTCAACGGGAGTTCTAATCCATTCCAACAGCTCGTACACGTTATCTGGTCTAAGCCATTCGGTATATCGAGGAAATACCTTACACTGTCTATACCCTGCTTGAAGTAGTGATTTGTGGGTTTTCAATATGTTTCCAAATTTTCTTCTAAATAAACCAATTCGATATTTTAAAAGAAAATGAGCGACTTTGTTGATGACCGAAAAAGTGAAAAAACGTCTGATTTTGTTTTTCCAGTAA
>JACZSS010000076.1 GCA_022574115.1 Candidatus Heimdallarchaeota archaeon
GGTTTATTGACTTAACCAAGAAAAATCAGTCTCAAAAGCTGGCTTACATGTTGTTTTTTATGACGCTGAAAGATCGGGGAATGCTGGATAACTGGTTGGTGTTGCCCATACCTAATTTGCATGATTCATCCTACTACAGATTTGACAAAACGGTCAATAGCTTGGATATTCGGGCTATTGTCTTTTATCAGAGTAGATCCAATCGGATGCCCTATTATTTTTCCAACAGCAGTTTGCTGTTAATTGACAGCCATAAAACCATCCTGCCATCACAAATGCTGGCTCGAAACCGACTCGCAAGATATGCTGTTCACAACGAGGTGATTGCAGTGATGGATAGGGCAAATACCACCATCCTGCAGCATTCATTTGCCTCGGACTACCTGGAAGTAGATCTGCTACCAAATGTTACGGGATTGATTGTGGATGAAGAGGAGGGTTTTGGAGATCCGGAATTGGTCAAAAAGTTATACCCTGGCCAGAACCGACAAGTTGTCACCGTCTTTGATATTGTCGATGATCTCAAGAGTGATTATCTGGCAGTAGTCAGCGACGAGTTGGATGAGGAGGTGCTGGAAGGTGAAGTCGAACTGCGCCACTGGGTACCCATCATGGCAGTATTTGAGCACACCATCTATTACACCTTTGAGGATTTATTATTGGGTGCATCGCCCAAACCCTGGGATACCGAGCATTTTGCCAAGATCCTCAATTATATGGCTGAACAGGGATATGTGGAAGCACATCCTGATAATGCAACTAAAAAGCTGAACCGACGCCAATACCTGCCCAAAACGCTGGGAAAGAAATTTGTCGAGGCTATTCGCAAACATCTGCTGCTGGAGGAGCTCGATGTGTTTACTAAAATCACTTCAGAGCAGACTGAGGAGCTGACACAATTAAAATTGAGCATGATGGAAACCATCGACGAGGAATCCCGCATCATCATCTATGAAAAATTTGCCATCAAATTCCATCAATTTATCCGGCTTGATCTATCCTTAGGCAAGTCAAATCGCATTGCGGCAGCCGCGCGTAAAATGCTGGGAATACTGGCCCAGGCATACTGGCTACGTGATCAGGGTGGCGAGAAAGAGGAGTACAATTTACACGACTTGACCATACATGCCAACGCCATCATCAGTGATTTTAATCATGTGATCACTGAATTGACAAAAAAGGAATTCAGTTCCAAGTCGGCCAGAAGAACGTCCATGGGACTGGTGATGGATCCCACCAGAATGACCGAGCAGCAGTACGAAGACTATTTGGAGCAAGCACCACTCATTCAGCAGGAGATACTTGATCGGACACAGGAGGAGATTAAGGAAGCCGAGGAGGAGAATGTCAAGGATTACGTGGAGATGGCGGTCAAACTGGCGGAGATGGAGGATGATGATGATGAGGACGATAAACCGCCAGCTCAACGAACTCCACTCCAGCCCAATTATGAGAAACTGGGAGTGACTCCCAAAGGGACACTCGATGCTGATAAGTCGGTGATTGAGGCCGAGGCACGATTTAAGCGTGCAGCAGATACCAGTAAATACGTCGAAAATATGACAGGAGTAAGTCCCGAAGTTGCATCTTCAGCAACGGTAGTTGATGGATTGATCGACTCCACCATTGACAGACCAAATTATGAGACGGTGTCGGATGATACCATCAAACAAGCGGTGATCTCCATTCCCCCAGCCGGTGGATCAAAACCAAAGATCGATCCAACTCTGCAGGCTAGCAATAAAACCAAACCATCGGATGATGGAACTGATACTATCCCTGATGTAATTCCAACTGATCTGACATCACAGATACTGACTGAATTCAGTATCAAATCGTTGAAAAGTTACAAGAATCCTTACCTCATACCCGAAGACAAGCGTCCAGCTAATCTTCATCCAAGTGATCTGAGGGAAAATGAATCACCTGACGATGTGGGTGGCTGGGTACCATTTATTGATATGTACGATTACGATTCTATACACATCAAGAGGGATGATCCGTCCAAATATACGTTGGACGAGATAGTACTGGTCAATATTATTCATAACGGCGTCTGGATGCAACAAGAATTCAAGAATCTGCTCCATCTCAAGGATTTACAACACTATATAGAGCAGATCCCTCTGCCTCTGCAAGTTACTGCTCAGGATCTCGTCAAACATGGCATGGTTGAGGTACAATTGCTGAAGCTGAATTGGAATATCAATCAAGCACTGCTCGATAAGACATCATTCAGTCTGACCAAGACCGCGTCTCGAAAACAAGCCCCAGCTATCCTGAAGCTACTACGGGACCAGCCTGAAACCTTCTTTACCAACAAGGCAGACACCAAACGTTTGCGAAAATTACTGCGAAACAAGCAGGGGGGTAAATTAATGGTTAATCTGTTACAGTTGCTGGATAATTATGCCTACCAAGAATATCAACACTTTGTCCCCTACATCTATTTGTTCTCCTCGATCCACTTGGCGCCGAGCATTGAGCTAAATTTCATTCATCCTTTGGTGCAAGATAACTACGGACACCTGCTAAGTATGGACGTACACAGCTTCATCGACGCTAAGCTGGGAGACGACCATCTCCTAAACATAGCAAGAAATCTGGCTAGCACCTTGCTAGTTGGTTTTCCAAGCCCATCTGATCAGATCGCAAAGCAGATCAATTTAGGAGAGAAGGTGGATGAAACCAAGTCGACATCTGTAGGTGTTCAAGCATCGAACTTAGTGGCAAAAGAGGATTTTATCGTGGCAACTAAGATCAATAGAAGTAGACCTGATGTGAAAGCTCGGAGCAAAAATAAAACGAGGTCAAAGAAATCCGGTAAACCAAGTTCGATAACCCCAGCCAAAATTAATCGATCACGGAAACTCAGACGAAGTGTTAAATCAACCCAAGAAACGGGGGAGCCGGGAGTTGATGAGCAAAGAGATCAATCACTGAGTACAGATGATATGCTGGAGATCAGATCAATTGCTGAAAAGCATAAAGACAAGAATCCAAAATTACTGATTTGCCATATGCTATGTGACGGGCTTATTCCTTCGCTAACCCACCAAAATCCAATGGACATTGACGAGAGCATGATTAACGAGATGATCACCAAATTCAATGATGTTGGTAAGGCTTGTAATGTCGCAACTTCCTTGTTAACGACCAAGCTCTATATGGTGGCCAGGACTTGGGAGAAGGAGGTTAATAACCGGCATTTAATTGTTGATGCATTTATCTCTTCGAGACTGGAGATGATGGAAATATTCCGATTTACCGAGGAATTTAGAGAGGCTCTGAGGGGGGCATTTTATTAACAGAAGAGTACTGAACTCTAGTTCAACCGATCGTTTCAGGAACAAAAATCACTTCCCAGTTAACATTTGAATACTGACAATAGATCTCCATTTATTGCAGGGAGAGAGAAATCTCGCTTTCGACTTGTTGACTAAATTAGATCTCTATCAATCAGCCCACACCAATATTAGAACAAAACAAGTCGTTAATATGATGAGGGGGAGATATTTCAAATCTGGAGTTAGAATGAGCGATAAAGTGAAAGCTCAGGAAATATTTACTGAAATTATTGCTTACAAAGGACCTTACAAATATTTTCATGTAGATTCTATGATTCATCTTGTAGAATTGTTGATCATTGAATTAAAAGCATTTGGCCATTATGAGGTATTTAAAGAAATAATGAGTTTAATGGAAAAGCTGTCAGAAATTGCCACCAGTCAAAAATATGTGGAAGTTCTGATTCATACTCAAATCATGGAAGCAAAATTGAAAATAATTGAGTTGGATTTTGACACTGCCAGTGACCTCCTAGATTCAGCCCTAGGCACAGCTAAACAGACTGGACTTCAGAAGTTAACTGTAACAATCGAAGAAGAAATCCGTGAAATCCGAACGAATTTCAAGGGTCTGGAAAAATTCTTTGATGCAAATTCTAACTATGGTGAACGTCTTGAAAAAATGGAAATACAAGATTATCTTCAAAAAGTTCGTAACATTGTTGAATAATTAATCAAAATGATGATCTACTCATCACGAAGAAACTCGAAGTGCGTATTATGAATACAATACGCATTTCAAAGAATTTGCTAGTTTGAACAGTTTGACATTTCATTTTTACATCAATCGACTAATTAAATTTTGATTTAATTAAATGATTGATTGAACTTGGGACGCGGTAGGTCGATTTAGGAAAATTGAAGTCGGTGTATAAAATAACTGAAGAATGCTAAATTCGCGTAAAAGTTCAGCTGGGGTATTGATGATATGGAAAGAAGAATGCTAAAATCTCAGCTTCTTACCTAAGGTATTACAAGACCTCCACAGTGCCTTTCCAATTCATAATTAATCCGATGTTTCAACTTGGTAATTCACTTCAAATCAGATCTTAGAATTACAAACATCAAATGCAAGGCCTATGACTTCAAAAAGATTCAATTGTTGCAAAATCCCGTGACAAAAAAATATCCTGCTATCATTCCAGCAGGTTCTCAACCAGGTTATGTATCCGAGCTTGCTAAACTTGCTGGAGTAACAAATAAATCGTTGATCCCCTTAAATGGTAAACCAATCATTTCCTACACGGTTGAAGCACTTGACAAAGCGGAATTAATTGAATCCATAACTATCGTTGGATTGAGTGAGGAGGACATAAAATTCGAAACTACAAAACCACTGGAATACGTTCCATCAGAAGGTACAAACATGGATACCATAATTACTGCAAGCCATCATTTCGAAGCAAAAGAAAACCCTCCAGAATATGTCCTCACGGTCAGTTCTGATATCCCGTTTATTACTTCAGAGATTGTAGATAAAAATATCAAAAACATTCCTTGGGAACTAAACAAAGATGGATATATTCCAGTTATTTTCAAAGAACAAATGCTCGATCAATTTCCAGAAGCCCACAAACGTTTTAGAAAATTCAAAGAAGGCACAATTACCATTGCAGATTTCCTGGCATACAAACCAAAAGCCCTCCTTTACCCACCGACCTTATCAGCTATAACCAAGATCGTAGATAACAGGAAAACCATTATTAAGATGCTATTAAAATTTACTAAGTTTGGTACCTTAAAATTTCTTTTTGGCAGATTTTCACTTGAGACCGATGCGATCGGATTTTTTAGAAAAGCTCTTCAAACGGAAATAGAGATGGTTGTAAGCACAGATGGAGCTTTAGCAATGGATTTAGATTACCCTGAAGACTTAGAGATTTTCCAAAGACTGCTGAGAAGTGTAAACTAGAAATATTTAATTTAATTCTGGTAAAATTTTTTGAGTTGCATAGCTCGTCGGAGTTCATTAGTATAAATTGCATCGACATTATTTTGGATGAAGTAACTCAAGGGAGCAACTTTGTTAATGGTCCATGGAACAACATACATGCCCTTTTTTTGAATTTTTTTTGTGATCCTAGCTTGCATAAACCAATACAATGGGGAGATTAATTCTGCATTGTAGGATTTAGCAATTTTAATATAATTCTGAAAAGGATTTACTGGATGATATCCTATTCGAAGTTGGGAATTTTTGATCGCTTGAAGTATTTTGTATTTGTAACTCATGAACCAAAAATTAGGTCTTTTTACATCCATTTTATGCAATTCTTCGACGATTTCTTTTATTTGCTTACTAGCTTTGAGTTCGATGAAAAGCAATCTATTATCAGGGATTAAGCGAACTAGTTCTGATAGCAGAGGTGCTTTGTCTCTAGATCCGATTAATTTAACTAATTCCCGATATTCCAGATTATGAACTCTACGAATTTTCATTTTGTGAATAATGATTGGATCATGGATTACTACTAGTTTTCCGTCTTTGGTCTGTCGAACATCGCATTCAATCCCATCAGCTCCCAATTTTATTGCATTTTTAAAAGCGGATAAACTATTTTGATTCATCTCGCCAGGTGCATATCCACGATGTCCAATAATTAACGGTAATTTTTCACCTTCCTCGATTAGTGGAACCCTAGATGACTGCACATGTAAGTAGAAAATAATCTTCACTTTAAACATATATTTTAGATGATAAATCAACGAAACACAAAGACAAGGATTATCAAAAAGTAGAAGTAACTTACTCTTCTTCATTGTATCTTGATTATCTCGATGGTTTCTCAAGGTCAGACATTAGGCTGCTGGTTTTGTATTGGTTCCAGTTTTATCATAGCGAATAAGTACTAATAATTCTGAACCACGGGATTGATCAAACGAAGAAAATAACCTTGTGACTAAACTAATAATTACGTATAGCACGAGCTATACGAAATGATGATTGCAGATATTTGTGGTTTTATGACAAGATCATTTCTTCTGGTACCACTCGTCCACATATATCACAAAATTGGTCCTTATTTCTACCGCTGAGTTTACAACACCTGCGTTCTTCCAACATTTTTTCAAATTGAAAAGTGGAGCTAAAAGATAGATTTGATTTTATAAGACCTCGAGTGAATATACCAGCTTTTTCATCATATGAGCCAATATTTGGATCAGTCTTGATAATTTTCATAATCACAAAGTGAACTTGGTTGGCTGGGAGGTCTAAATTCGAGGAAATCTGGGCAACACTTATCGTCTCATCTATTTTGATTTGAATTAAATTCATTCCAATTTTATTCAAGTTAACCTGATATTGTGTTCTGATACGGATCTTGTTCTCTAAGGATTTTTGAAAATTGATTAATTCATCATAGTCTATCAAAAGCCAATGATATTGTCTTATTGCCTCAAAGTCTAAATTCACATACTTTTGGATGGCAATTGATTCATATAAAGGTGTTAACCGGTATTGTAAAGAAGTTAATTTACGTAATTCAGTAATGAAATTTTCGTTCATGGCTACCAAATCAAATCCCGTATTTACATTCTCAATAATTTCGGCATATGCACTCTTTAAATTATGTAGCTTTAAGAGCGCAGCATCAAACTCTTTGGTTGCCTGCTCAAATTTCAATATTTTACTCTCCTCACTTACTTGTAAGTCCTTCGGATTGAATCGTTTTGATGTCGCAGTGTTCCAAAAATCTATTTTTAGTCGAATAATTTCTTCTAATTCGTCTAGTTTTGTTATCTTTGTCCGGATCACATTTTCATTGACGTAATATCGCGACGTGTAATTCATGATTACGATTACAGTGGTGTATGAAAATAATGAGTATAATCCTTCTGTCACGTTCCTGATTGATATGAATAATCCGACTAAGAGCGCCAATGCAGAATATGTAATCCAGAAAACGAGCCTTAACTCCTGATAAGACTTATTCTCCAGTTTCAACTTTTCCCTAAAGTAGGCTGCTATGAGCTTCGTATCACGATGGTACGATATGAGTGAGTCTTTCCAAAGTTCACTGAGTCTTGATTTCTCAATTCGTTTTTTCTCACTCATGACTGCTTGAAATCCATTCTCGAGAGCCATATCTACCGGGTGTTTACTCGACAAACTACCTACTAACAATATTGCAGCAATAACAGGTAAAAAACTTAAACGAAAAAATTCTAAGGTTGGAGAAGTTAATGTATAGAAAAAAATAATTTGATCATCGTTGTAAATGTTGAGTAACCCATAGAAAGCTAAACTATTCCAAATCAGATAATATGATCCAAAAAATAAGAACCATTTGGATAAATTATTAATTATTTGAGTTCTCCGATATTGTTTTCCATCCCCCCAAACGTGCTGCTTAATCACTTCAAGCTTATCAGAGATAGGAATTTCCATTTCTTGTCGATATGGAGTAAAAATTTCCAACTGATCATAAATTTCTTTCATGATAGCAAAATGTAAACTCTTTAGGTTAATATATCTCTTTGTTTCTGAGCTTAAATACTAAACAAGAAATAAGTACTAGTGAGGACTCTTATTAGGACGATTAAACTTCCTGCCTTGGTTGATACCAAAACTGAAAAATTGTTATCTGCAACCATGAAAGAGTTTCCAAAATTTGCGCAGATGGCTCATGACTACGGAGATGCTCACAATACCACCTCTTGAGTCAAAATTCATCATTCAATCTATTGAAATTTTGGAGCCACCTCTCCGCTCCTTTCACAATTAGTGATTAATGCCAAAAACAATTGAGTAGATGTATTAGCCAGTATGAAAAAAAGATTTTTCCCATTATTAACTTATCACGTGTGGGATGTTTGAATCTGTAATAGGTATTTCGTACTAGAAGGAGTTCTCAAATCAATAACAGGTCAAAATTAATGTGAGAGTGATTAACCATCTATTGTTTTACATGATTCCGAAAAACGTGTAGCAAAAATCAATAATTTTAACCTTTCAGCTGATTTTCAGAAATCTAAGTTTGCTAGTGTTTATAATATTCGAATTTCTATTATTTAATCAGTGGAACCAGATTTAATTGCGGACAAAATATTAGCCGAAGCAATGATGCATATGTTGCAAACCGCAGCTAGAGATGGAGTGATCACTGACGAGGAAGCGGAGATAGTTGATAAGATTGAATATTCTCTTCGATTTTTCAGGCAAATGCTCGTCGATGCAATGGCAGATGGAGTCATCACCCAAGAGGAGCAAGATTCTCTTATTCGAATGAAAGACAAAATGATTGAAGAAGGTTATAATGTCGCAGAGGCCTCGAGCGATGTGTCAAAAGACGAACTTAATTTGTTAA
>JACZSS010000677.1 GCA_022574115.1 Candidatus Heimdallarchaeota archaeon
ATTTAGATTTTACTTCCGCTTCAGATTTTGCTTCCGTTTCAGAAATTGCGTTTGTTTCCCCGTCTTTTGTTTCCTCTGGTTTGGGCTTAACTGGTTGTTTGGAAATAATAACTTTTGCAGGTCTAAGAATTCTCTCTCCTTTGACGAAACCAGTTGCAACTTGCGTTAGGATCGTATTATTGGGTAAGTCTTCGTTGGTTTGTGTCATGATGGCTTCGTGTTTCATTTGATCGTATTAGGTTTTACCCTCTTCACTTTTGAGTATTGTAACGTCTTCTGCATCAAAAACTGTTTGAATTCTTTGCTGTAAAAGACTAATTCCTTCTAAATGGTCTTTGGGAATAGCTTCTACTCCGTTATCGATAACACGTTTGACATCATCTGAAATATCAAGTAATTTTGATAATATTCTAGCAGATGCTATTTCCGCAAACTCATCACGTTGTTTTTCCAATCTTTTTCGATAATTTGATGCAGATGCCCGCTCTCTTTTCACTTCTTCAAGTGACACTACTTCTGCTTTTTCCAATTCTTCAAGTCTTGTTTTTGGAATTTCTACCATCTCAATAGGTTCTTCTTCTTTTTCTTTTGCCTCTTCAGATGCTTTATCCATTTCCTGAGTTTCAGTTTCCGTTTCAACTTGAGATTCTGTATTGGGTTGCAAATCTTCTTGCCCGCCATTAGTTTGACTGATTTCTTGATCTAGCTCTTGATCTTCGATGTTTTGGGTTTTATCGCCCTCGTTTTCCTGCATTAAATCACCAAAATTGAGAATTTGTAAACTTACTGAACCTAACTTCAGTAGTATACTAATGGTATAATACCGGAATTATATTTAAAGGTTCTCTTTTCACTCAAGAATTGGATGGTTTCAGCTACATAAACGAGATGAGAATTCATTTCTGAAATCATAAGTACGTAAAACTTCTTGACATTGTTGGAAACGAACAAACAGTACAGTTCTAGCAGATATATTTAGCAACAAACTTCTTCCTCACCAATCGTCTTTATTTCACTTGTTAAGCTTAATTATTTTAGTTAATGATCTTGCAGTGCGATTTTATGGATAAATCCCATCAAGAGCTTTCTCCGGGGACTGCACAACTCATCAAAAAATTTAGATCCATCTTTAAAAATTTCGTCAATCTCACCTTGGATGAGAAAAGATCCACCTTGGATAGTATCTACATGACTGATAAGCAGAAGACACCAGTTGACACAGTCAATGATAAGGAAATTAGCTGGAATGGATTATCGATTCCGATTAGAATTTATCACATGAATTTAATGAATAGACTCCCAGTCGTCCTCTACTTTCATGGTGGCGGTTGGGTTTTAGGGAGCTTGGATTCTCAGGATGCTCTGTGTAGACTTATTGCCAGTAGACACGAATGTGTTGTAATTTCAGTTGGCTATAGATTGGCACCCGAGCACAGATATCCTGCGGCAATTGAAGATTGTTTAGCTGTCTTAGAGTGGACTACATCTAAGGCAGAAGTTGGCAATTGGGATATTAGACAGATTGTCCTTGCAGGGGATAGTGCTGGTGGAAATTTAGCAGCAGTAGTTTCAAAATTGTTCCGGAAGAAAAACTTAGCAGGAAAAATAATACATCAAATCCTCATTTACCCTGTTACAGATTTAAGTCAATTCAACACCCAGTCATACCAAAGTTACGGTACAGGCTATTGTTTGGATAAAAAAGAGATGATGTGGTTTAGAAAATTGTACCTAACGAACGAGAATGAATCATCAAATCCCTATGTCTCACCTTTACTGGAAACGGATTTTCAGGGGTATAACCAAACCACTGTAATTACTGCTGGGTTTGATGTATTACGTGATGAGGGGATGAAGTTCTATGCAAAGTTGCGTGATAATGGAGTAAAAACCGAACTAATCAATTTTGACAGTTTGACCCACAGCTTCCTAAGATTTACCGAATATGATGAAAATGCAATGGATGCCGTTAGTCAGATTGTCGAAATTATAGGTTCGAGTTGGATCTGACTTTCCTACTAGTGAAATATATCGGACTTTTCAAACAACGAAAGTGATTGAGGAAACTCTCCCCAAGACCATCACGATTGAGGCATGAAGCACAACAATAATTATCTATAATAAGTTAAAAGCCATTTATCCCTTTGTAAGACCATTATG
>JACZSS010000678.1 GCA_022574115.1 Candidatus Heimdallarchaeota archaeon
GGCAGGTGTAATTATTGGTTGGTCTTCCAGGCCGGTGCATCTTCCAGCACCAATCTTGAAGACATACCGGCATCTGCTTTCCAATCTTCCATCCGACCAGATGGTAGTTATGCAGTGGATGAGGCGCAGTTATTCGCCTCCACCTTTGATCTTGATTTCTCCAGTTCAAGCCAATTTGTGAGTGATTACCTGACAGTTGACGCGATCGGTTTGCAATTACAAATCACCAATACTGGATACCGACTGAATGTACCCTCATCAGCCACGGTTACAGCATTTGATGAATTTGGTAATGTACTTAATTTAGCTCCCGGTGAGACCTCTCAAGTTTCAACACACACCATCTCCACGTTAGCCATACCTTCTACTGCAGGGACTCTTGTCACCGCAGATGCATTCGATATAACCTCCATTGCGGGGTCGTTTGCATGGTTAGGTTATAACTATGATGTATCAGTGCTTTCAATCCTATTTGAAGATGGGAGTAGTGGTTTCGTGTATCCAGAGGCCGAGCAGTTTTATCTTCAAACTACAAATGGGCTGCGCTTCAATTACCGGCTTTCGACCAATTATCTCACAGTAACTGCAGAGGCATATGGTTTTGCACAGCACTACTCCCGGGACTCCGTGCTCACCCAGTATGATGTGGATTATTATCTCAATCAGCTGACCAGAGAGGACTATGTTGAGATATTTGAATCAGGACTGGTGGTCGATGGTGCCTATACCGATCCTATCAGTGCCGCATTTGCCGCCGTTTCCATGTCCAACATGGATTCGAATTACAGGATCTTGAAGGAAGATGCCTCAAGACTCAAGAACTTCGGGGACCAATTCCTCGAGAATTATCAAGCCCAAAAAGATCTAGTTGAGAAATTGGCTGCTGAAATTGCCAAGATGGGTCCCATTGGTAAGATTGCTGCCGGTATGGTTTCCTTTCAATATGAGATCGCCACGGCGATAGTTGGTTTTGCGGTCGAATACAGCACATTACTTGTCTCGACCCTTCGAGAATCCCATGATGCAGCTATTATGATCCGAGAAGGTCGTTGGGACGAGGTGGGTGAATGGGCCAAGGATAAAGTTCTGCAATTAGTTGAAGTGTACTGTAATCTTGCCATGAATGTTTTTGCGGCAGGTGCTAGTTTGCTAATTGCAGGCTGGAATTATCTCAAAGATGTCCTCGAATTTATTGTTGGTGCTGCCCTCAAACCAATTTGGAATGCCATCACGAGTGCGATTACAAATGCGCTTGGTAAATTTGATGAATGGGGTGAGATATTCGAGGCGGATATTTCTGATGCCTCTATCAGTGCCGCTCAGCTTGCCGCTGACGAACTTGCCGAGGCTGGTGTGGACCCCAAGATCCCCCCAGTTAATAAAGGTGCATCTACTGAGATGGAAGATATTGCCCGATTCTGGAACTGGGGTGAGACCGCAATCAAATTTGCCCAATATATCGATTATCTTAATCGAGCACGACACAGAGCGCTTTACATGACCCTTCATGGTATAATCTGGGGCTCTGCTATTGGATTTGCTCATTCGCTGGCCGATGTCCTCGGCGAAAGCGACGAAAACCAAGATTTCACTGCAACTGAAGAGATTTTGACCAAGAAATTGGTGGATAACCAGGTCCTTGAAATTTCAGAACCCCTGCGTTTCATGGGTAAATCAAAAGCTGCTCAAAAGGCTAAACGGAGCATGATGGAGGGACTGATCAAGATGTTTGGTTTCTCACTGGTGTATGATGATTCTTACATAGGCTCTGGCCTTGCCAAACCGGTAGAGAACTCCTATGATCACTGGGATGTGATTGCCAAAAAAGATGCTGACAATAACTGGCACTATTTCCTGGCACTAGAGCCCGATATGAAGTTTCCGATTACTTTATTGTCATTGATGCCTGCTATGGGTGGAATGAAAAAAGCGATCGTCCAGATTATTATTAAGGGTTTAATCGAAGGGCTCGGCGAATGGGATGCAAGCTTTGTCCGACAAACCATTGAACAGGGGTATGTCGACAGTAAAACAGCAAATGATTTCTCTGGTGGCGATCGAGCACTACTCATGATTGTGGATGCACTTCGATTTATTGCCAACTTTGATTTTGGTCTTGTGATGGCGTTGGGTAAGGAGGCAGGTTGGGGTATTCAA
>JACZSS010000679.1 GCA_022574115.1 Candidatus Heimdallarchaeota archaeon
TATTTTGTTAATTTCCAGCTGTTGGAGATAATAATCTTGAGCCAAATTCAGATCTCCTCGAAGATTATGAATCGCCCCTACATTAGCCAAATAAACTGACAGATTGCGATTGTCATTATTTCTCTGACTGATCTCAATTGCTTGATTGTATAATTCCAAGGCCTTTACATGCCATCCCAGCCGAAAATAAGCCCAGCCAAGACTGTTAATGGTTGGGGGGAGTTTATCCTCTGAACCAATTTCCGTCAGAATATCAAAGCTTTGGAGATGATGCTTAATTGCTTCATGCAGCTGATCCCTCTCTTGATAGACAATCCCTAAATTGTTTAGGGATACTCCAAGTCGTTTGTGATTATCAATTTTCTTTGCAATCTGAATGCTTCTTTCATAGCTCTCTTGGGCTTTATCTTGGTTTCCTTCTTTCAAATAATAGATACCTAAGTCGCTGTAAGCATTAGCTTGACCCAGTGAGTCATTTATTTTAATGAAAAATTTCAAGTGTTGATTAACGGCTTCCCCGTAGCTCTCGATCTTACACTTGTGATAAAATAACTGAGATCGGATTGATAGCAAATTTTGCAATGTTTCAACATATTTGGAATGATCATCCTTATGCTCCGTGATTAATAGCCAATATTCATCTGTTATTACATTCAAAGGTTGTAGTTTCATCTGCTTCAGAAGAGTGGAACTAATATCTTTATAAACTTGAAATTTTTCTTGTAATTTCAATTTTTTTAGATACCGACCTAGCTTGTCAAAAAAAGGGTCAAAGTCATCAGATCCAATGGCTTTGCTCAAAACCTCGTTCAATTCAACAATGATTTCCGCAATCAAGAGTTGTTTCATTTCTAATTTCCATGTAATTGTATCTTTTGATTGACATATTTAATTCCTTATCAAAATATTTACAAATTCTAAACGCTGGAGAATTGCCTAAATCAAGGTTCATCTGTTGCTCGTTTGGTTCTTCAGGTGATCAACTGTATCTGGCTCACAAACTTGCATAAATGACCCTCGCCTCCCCCGGCTAGATAAAGGTAAAGGTTTGAGGCTAACCTTCTACATTGATCACATGAATGCTCGGAAGCTTAATTTCCAACCAAGAGTTCGAGGTTGGAATTGCTTACTTTATCTGTAATTCCTGTAAGATGAAATTAAGAGAGGATCGCATAAGACAAGTGATCAATTTTGGTCCCATTTTTGAATCAAAAAAATGATTATTCTTTTAAACCCTGTTTACTAATTATGGATAGAGAATGTCGATTAGATCAGAATTTGGAAAAATCAAGAAAAGAAAATTAGTAATTTTGTTCTTACTCTTGATCGTGCTTGATAATGTCAATTTTACACCTGCAGGTGATCAACTCATCAATTTAGAGGTTGGAGTGCGAGAGGGAGATCACTATTCATTCCAAATTCAGATTTCTGATTCCAACATATTGATGACCCCACTGCAGATAGTTTCACCTAATCATTTCGAATATGATTTACCGACGATTGGGAATACAGAGATTCCTGGATCTTTCAATATTACCGTAAGCAAAATCGATCAAGAGCGTGCTCGAGATGCCTGCGAGATCAGATCAGATGGATGTTATTATTATAGCCCTGAAATAACTCTCAACTACTCGGATGTCAATTTCCAAATTCAAGGAAAGGCCAATTTTGGGGTAACTCCAGGCAACTTGATAATTACAACTGATTGGGATTATTTAATAAATGACTTAAATCAATTCGCAGAGAATCCTTCCAGGAGTAGTGAAATAATCAACTCTGGTTATTATAATGTTGCATTTTTGAATCAGGGGGAATTTATTGGAATTAAATATGAGTATGAATACCTATACAAATCCCACTATCAAGGAAACCCGTTCCCTCTAAAAAGTGGCAAATCAAATGGAACTTCAATATATTCCAAATCAACAGGAGTATTGGAATATGGGCTACTTCAGCATATCTCTGTTGGAGGAGACGATGTGGAGCAAAAAATTCAATATGTAATAACAAATGATGATTTCGATCAGAGTAATTTGGGATTATTTAATTTTCCACCATTTGACCAAAAAGAAAGTCCTGATTTCCTTGGGTTGAGTAATTTACAGACGTCCTTAGTTGCTTTTGGAATATTCACAATAGTGACCGGATCGTTGGC
>JACZSS010000680.1 GCA_022574115.1 Candidatus Heimdallarchaeota archaeon
CTGTAAAGATTTATAACAGTGTAGTCCCCCATAAATTTGTGGGAAGTAGGAGTTTAACACTTATTTTTGCGTTGATTATTTTTCTAGGTTCGAGTCAAGCTAGAGCTTTAACTCAAGATGTACATATTGTTATTTATGATGATCCAGACAACTTGAAATCGCATCTGACCGCAAAATTTGACATGGATGGTAAAGTTAATTATATTTTATTGAATGGTCCCGAAGTAAGCGAGGAACCAAATGGTATTGGGGGGTATGAAGCAGCACATGATCTGATCTACGGGGTAATTGAAGATGAGAACGACAAACTAGAAAACGTTATTTTTGAGAACGTCTTTCCGTATCATTACAATTTTGACATTGATTCAAATAACGTAATACATGTTGCGTTTATAGCAGATTACGAACTTTACTATGCAAAAGGCAAGCTTGGATCTTGGGAGATAGAGCGTCTTTCCAGTAATCATAACTGGTACGCATACGCACCTGATATTACTCTTGGTAAAGATGAGCAACCAAGGATTGTTTCTGCGGTCAACTATCAAGAGGGTGCAAACCAGTATTGGGATCTTCCTGAAGGTTATACATTGAATCAATCAACGACCATACACTACGATTACCTTAAAGGAGAAGAGTGGTATACCTTTGATGTTACCGACAATCATTTTGCCCAACGTGAACATCCTGGGCTCTCTCACGATTTTCGCTCCCGGGCGAGTCAGAGAACCTTTAATCCGGCCATATTAATTGATAATGGTAGAGCGTGGATTGCGTATAACAATAAAAACGCCCTGTCAGTCGAATCTAGGATTCAGCTCCTAGATACAGTCGAATTTCCAGATGAGCTAGATTTAGCTGACTACGCATTTTTTGATAATACAACTCTGAAGACCGCGGTTTCATCTACTATTTCAACAACTTATACGAGACCATCAATTCGTCTCCTGTCGAAAGATCCTACGGAACCAGAGAAACAACCGATGATCTTAGGTTTTGGTAGCTGGGTCTTCGGTGGGGCAAATTTAGCCTTTTCTTCCGATGCAAATAGTCATCTATCCACCCTATGGAAAAACTTTGAAGTAGATCGATCATTAAGATCTAGACAAGTCTTATCATTTGACACGAAAATAGATTTGGTGTCTGAAACCCTCTGGTCAGTCTGGTCAGTCTATGACAGGTTTGACACTGCCGAGAATCGATATACGTATGATATTCGAATGATGGAATTATCTTTTTCTGCCTTTGATGACCTCAAACTTGATGACCAAGAGGTAGAATTCAAAAGAATTTCTGATTCGGTTAGAATCGACCACAAGTATCCGAATTTGATCGACGGAGGTGATAGTCTAGAGATTATGTTTCTAAGAAATGCTAACAACGGAGAAATCGTTGGTCCTGAATATTTCACCAATCCAGTGATTGTTGAGCCGTCTCCTCAATCTACAACGCGATTCTCCACTGTCAGTGGCCTTTCCACTAATTACGGTCTTCACGTGACGATGGGATTTATCTTGGCAGTTGGGGTACGCTTCAAACTAGTGCATAAGGTGGAATTAAACTTTTGGTTTGAATCTTGAGCTTTAATCTTTTGCATACCAGAATTTACTTGGGCGTCCTTGTTCTTGGTGTATAGTAGGATCATCGTAAGCCATCTCTCTTGCTGCCTGTCTGCAAGTTGGTTGAGGCAATTTCAAAATTTCACCGATTTGAATGGTGGTGAGTTTTTCTCCTTTGCTCGAAATCAACAACTCCTTAATTCGCTCTTTGGAGGTCTTTTTCCTAGCAGGAACCGATGATATATCAAATACACTCAATCCCCCTGATTCCCTTAAAAGGTTGAATTCCTCCTTAATGATTCGCCGCATTCCATCTAAATTTGACGATGCGAGATTGTATCCTTCCTGTGTTGAAACATCAGGTGCTTGAAATTCTAAACCCTCTTGTTCGGATAAATATTCCATTTTTTTGAATTCAAGAAATTGTCGTACCTGATCGAATACTTCAACTGGAACCCGAAGGTTGCGATAGTCACTCCATACTCGGTGAGGACCCTTCCTCGCCAAGTTACGGTTTTCCATACTGTATGATTTTATCGATTATTTATGTACATTGCGTACGCTCTAATCAATCGGAGGCAAAATTGACTCA
>JACZSS010000681.1 GCA_022574115.1 Candidatus Heimdallarchaeota archaeon
CTGATAAAGTGCCAATTCATCGATTCAGGCTACTGAGGACTAGTTTATTAAGTCTTCTGTTAAAGGGTTTCTTATGAGAATAATATCAGTTAGTGATCTAAAGAAGGTCTACAATAAGGATATCATTGCTATTGATGGGGTTAATTTAGAAATTAATGAAGGCGAGGTTTTCGGCTTTCTGGGACCCAACGGTGCGGGTAAGTCAACCACGATCAATATAATGACTGGAAAATTGAGACCAACGAGTGGTACTGTAGTGGTCATGGGACACACTCTGCCTCAAGATGCGAATAGATTAGCTCCTAAAATAGGATATGTGCCTCAGGAACTAGTTTTTTTTGAGTATTTGACTATTCAAGAAAATTTGACTTTGTTTGCCTCATGTTTTGAAATTCCAGATTCTAAAGCTAGAATAACCGAAGTCATGAATTTATTGCAAATCGATGATCTGAAAAACCGGAGATCAGATAAATTGAGTGGTGGGCAAAAACGACGATTAAATTTGGCGATTGGTTTAATACACAAACCCGAGATTTTGTTTCTTGATGAACCAAGTGCTGGAATGGATCCTCAAAGTCGTAATATTCTGTGGGAATCAATTGAAAAAATGGCTGGCAACGAAAAAATCACAATTATACTCACAACTCATTTGATGGAGACTGCGGAGAGATTATCGGACAGAATTGCTATCATTGATCACGGAAAAATTCAAGCAATTGATACTCCACAGGGGTTGAAGAAGAAATATGGAGTTGGCGATATCATCGAACTTGAATATAATGCCGATGCAACTGAAGAAACCATAAATTCTTTGAACAGGCAAATCGTGGAAAAATTCGGAGCAGACGTAACTCGCCTAAAGGATGCTAAATTATCAATTTCAAGCTTAGATGGAGTAAATACCTTAATTGATCTGAGCAGATTGATAGAAGAGAAGGAATCTAAATCTGCGATAAAGTTACTTTCGATTCATGAAAGTTCATTAGAAGACGTATTCATTAAAATTACAGGCACCGAGCTAAGAGAGGATAACGAATGAATATCAATCGACTTTATTTACTGGTGCTTACTCATTTTAGGTTCAATACTAGGAATCGAACTGCCTTTTTCTTTACCATTATCTTTCCTCTTATATTTATAGGTGTCTTTGGAATAGCGTTCCAAGCAAGTGATCCAACGAACACCACCATTAAAATTGCATTGATCAATAAAGATGGAGGGATTCCCAGCAACGTGGTTGCTCAGAATTCACTTGGCGATGATGTGGTGGGGTTGTATTATTCCGAAGAATTCATCACGTTACTTGGTTCCATAACCTATGCTGATAATTCGACAAATATATTTGATATCCAGGAATACGAACCGAACGAAGAAGAAAAAGCCACAGAGGATGTTGAGCGTAGGGATAAAAAGGGATTGCTCATACTTAACGATGACTTCTCACTAGGTGTATTGGCGGCAATTAGGAGGTTGTTTGAGCTAAGTGACCTTGAGGCTGCCAATTACCCGCCAGATACTTTTGTCACAAATGTGGAATTGAGAGGAGATCGAAGTCTGCTCGAGTTTAGTATTGCTTCGTCTGTTCTTGAATCCGTAGTTACGAGTTATTTCGCGTTTGGGAATCCTACAAACTCCGGAGCTATATTTGAAATTGTATCAGATTTGACAAGTGAAGGATTTACGATCTTCGATTTCATAGTGCCAGGCTTAGTGGTATTTGCAATCATCAATAACATGACAACTGTGGCACTTATTGCAATTCGAGATGTAGATACAGACCTGTTGGGTAGATTACGTCTGTCCAAGATGAAATCGTGGGAATATATTACAGCTCTATTAATTAGCCAAATGGTGATGTCATTTATTTAAATACCGATTCTCTTTGGGACCGCACTATTGTTCGGGTTTCCGTTCTCAACTCGAATTATTTTTGCGTTCATTTTCGTAATATTTCTGTCATTGGCGATGTCTGGAATAGGGATAATCTTGGCATCTTTGGCCCAAGATCAGAATACAGTCGCCGGACTGGCAAATATGATCGCCACCCCGATGGCATTCTTAGCGAGTGCATTCTTTCCAATGCCAAATCCAACGATCATAACCTCGTTTATCGGGGGCAGAACATTGGGAATTTTTGATTTACTG
>JACZSS010000077.1 GCA_022574115.1 Candidatus Heimdallarchaeota archaeon
ATTCTGTTTGAAGTAAACACTGTAGAGAAGATGCGTCTTACTAGCACAGGCCTCGGCATCGGATTAACAGATCCAGGAGAATTACTTCAGGTTGATGGGAATATAACTGTGGGGGATGACCTTACCCCTGGAAGCTTTGTCAATATTGTTGGAGCTGGAGCTTCTAGTGTAGGTTTTGGAATACGAGCAGGTACTGAATCAAATCCAGATGCAAAATGGAAAATTCATGGAGATACTGGTGGAGCAAAATTAATATTCGATGTTGGTGAAATTGAAGCAATGAGAATAACTTCTGGTGGTGACGTTGGAATTGGAACAACGAGTCCAGACAGCATACTTCATATAGAAACAACGAGTAATCCAGCACTCACAATAAAAGAAAATTTGCTGGGTGTTTCAGGTTCTCTTAGAACATTAAGTTCTATTGATTTCAAGGGTCTTGATACGGCAAGTGTTGAGAAAACTTTTGCGAGAGACGTTGCACTTTTACCCGATAGCCTTTCCACTAAAATTCTGTTGGGCGCAAGATCTTCCTGAGTTACCAATACTCGTTCAGACCCGTTAATGATGAAATAACCACCGGAATCCTTTGGATCCTCTGCATTTTGAATAAGAACCGTATCGTCAGGATTATTCATGGTCAAGCGGCATCGATCAGATTTCAGCATCACTGGAAGTTGTCCCACATATACTGTAGTAGCGCCAGTTCCCTGTAGCTTTCGGACAGTACCAGGAACAAGCGTATTGGTATTTTCCTCAGGATAACGAGGCGTCATTTTGAGATGTAGCGGTGCTGCGTATGTCAAATTACGTGTACGAGCATCCATCGGCCAAATAGACGACGTTGATCCATCAGCTTCCTTGATCTCAGGTTCACCCAAAGTGATCTTGTCAAGTTCGACATACATGCCAGAAATGTCATCTGGATTGATTAGACGCTCCTCGTCCACAACTTGCTGTAATCCTATTTTGATAAAATGGTTATAAGAATCAAGATGCTGACGAACTAGGCCTAACTCTTCGAACATTGAGTTAAGAATTGTCCATTTATCTTCGGCTGAAAAGGTTTCATTTACAGTTGCCATGTGAAAAAAGAACTCCACGCCGGTAACAACTATACCTGACTTGATGTACAGATGTTTGACGGAACAGACCTGCTTTGTATTTTCTCAATTTAAGACCTATGATACCGCGCTTTTACTTACTCACAACAATGTGCCAATTGAGATACGATAAATTGGTCGGTCTTAGTTTTTGCGATTCGGAAAATAATTATGGAAATCGTTGAGTTCACCTAATAAATAACCTACATTCTTGCTTAAAGCACTTAGACGATCAATTTCATATCCATAAATATCGATTGGATTAACTCAATCTGGATCAAGGTATCTTCGGGGAGGGTTGAAAACCTATTGAGTAATCGAATTATTGTTTCTAAATCGCTTTGTGAGTTATTTTCTATCCATTTCTTGTTCCATACACTAATCATTCGAAAAAGTATACTTTTTCTTGTAGCTATCCTAAGATGCTACATTAGGGATAATGATGGGATCCCCACTCAGATAGCGTTTAGCCTTCTGAGCAAGTTCAAACAGATAATCATCGTCAAAATATCGGTCACCAATATTCCTTGAAGCATTCAGATCGGAATTGAGTTTAAAACCGCAATTTTGACATTCAAAATTCGCTTTTTTGCGATTTTTTCTGCTAATAAAACCGCATGCTGAACACTTTTGAGAGGTGTATTCTGGGTTGACATAGATGATTTCAATGTTTTTTGCCGCTGCTTTGTAAGTCAGAAATATTTGAAATTGATAAAATGCCCACGAATGTAATTCTCTCAATGATCTCGATTTTCTTCGTTGTTTAGCAGTTTTTCTAATAGAGCTTAAATCTTCCAGGATTATTGTTGAATTTTCAGGTATGTGACTTATGATTTCTTTGCTGATACAATGATTCAGATCCCTTTGGAACCGTCTTTCTCTGCCTGCAATTTTTTTCAATTTTCTTTTTGCAGACCGAGTGCCTTTTTTCTGGAGTGTACGCTTTAATCGCAAATATTTATTTTTTACTTCGCGTAAACGAGAACCATTGTAGAATTTGTTTTGTGAGGTAACTGCCACATGTCGAATGCCCCGATCAATCCCCACAAAGATCTGTGAATGTGGATCCAACGAGGTTTTGAAAGACTGAACAACAAAATGTAAGAAAAAGCAATTGTTACGTTTGATTAATTCAAAACTTCTGAAATCCCAGTCCAGATACTTGGTGTAATAGTCGGGTATTTCAAATCCTATTTTGATACGACCAGAAATGGTTGTGAGTGAAACCATTCTTTGATGCAACAAAATTTTTGAACTCCGTTGATCGTATCTGATAGGAAGTTGATCTTTAAACCGTACTCTTCGTTTGTTCTTCTTGTTTTTCAAACTTTTTAAGACATCTACTCCCTTGTTTTTAGCATTAATCACTAACTGTGAAGGGAGTGGGGAGATGCCTCGAAAATTGTAATAGGTGGCATGATGAATTTTGACTCGAGAGGTGGTATTGTTGATATCTCCGTAGTCGTAAGCCATCTGTGCAGCTTTGGAATACTCTTTCATGGTTGCAGATAACAATTTTTGCGTTTTGGTATCAACCAGTGCAGGAAGTCTAATGGTACTGATAAGAGTCCTCACTACTACTTATTTCTGGTTGAGTATTTAAGCTCAGAAACCGAGACTCACGTAAAGCTGAAAAGTATACTTAATTCGATCAAGACACTTCCAACAAAAACATCAAAGAAAGATTCTAGGGTTCCCTCTTTATCTCCCAGATCAATCAATTCGTTAATTTGATTGATATCCACAATCAGAATGCACCGATGAGATATTTAAACTGTACTCCGTTTTGTTCTTCAATTATCTCTTCTAGACGTGGACTTTTCCTTGTCCATGTTTCGGTTACTGAGATACTCAATTGATCAGATGCTATAAAATACCAAACAAATCACGTAATCGCGATAATTACCCGTCACAAGCAATATAAGGACGAAATAGTATATGAAGTCAAGAACTTACAATCCTGATATTATAGAGGAATGAAAGTCTTTTCTGGGGGGCTGGAAAAGTAAACAAGAAGGTTTTTTCTTGTCATCGGAAAGAGTTTTACAGTCAATTAAAACAGAGATAGAGTCGATGGTCCCAGCCAATGCTCGGATTACTTCTATTGAGTTTGAAGGATCCGAAGTCGCTATTTATTCTAAAGATCTGGATGTCCTGTTTGATGTTGATGGATTAGTTAGCAAGATTGCTAGGACTATTCGTAAACGAGTTGTGATTAGATCAGATCCATCAATCAGACTTCCAGAGGATGAAGTCAGAGCGATAATTGCGACTGAACTGGAAGGTAAGGTGGAGGTTGGCCATATTGATTTTGATGAGAGTCTTGGGGAGGTTATAATCCATGTTGACAAACCAAACAAGATCTCAGCGAGAACCTCTGATACATTGAAGGAACTGACCCGTAAAACTAAATGGCGACCGAATATTTTGCGAATCCCACCATTAGAAAGTAGCATCATCCGTAGTGTGAGAAATGTATTTGCAACTGATACCAAGGCAAGGAAGGAAGCTCTTCGGAAAATTGGTACCATGGTTCATCGCGAAAGTTTGCTAGATAGACCAATTATTAGAATTACCGCTTTGGGTGGCTATTTGGAAGTCGGGAGATCCTCAACTCTGCTCCAAACCGGGGATTCAAATATTTTGATCGATTGTGGTGTCAGTGTTGGATCTGCAAAACCATCACAAATGTTGCCGAGATTTGATTTGCCTGAATTTGAAATTTCGAATTTAGACGCCGTAGTCGTCTCCCATGCCCATTTGGATCATTGCGGCTTCGTTCCGTTTTTGATAAAATATGGGTACGAGGGACCTATTTATACTACAGCACCTACCCGAGATTTAATGACGATGCTCCAAATCGACTATCTCGATATTGCAGAAAAAGAGGGTAAACTTAAGCCTTACACCAAAAATGATATTCGTAAGACTACCCTTCAGACGATAACCATTGGGTGGGGTGAGGTTACAGATATCGCCCCTGGAATCAAGCTGACATTACACAACGCAGGCCATATTCTTGGGTCCTCGATAATCCATCTCCATATTGGCAACGGTAAATACAATATCGCGTTTGCCCATGACTTCAAATTTGCTAACACCCGATTATTAGATCGCGCAGTGCATAAATTTCCTAGATTGGAAACAATCATTATGGAAGGAACGTATGGTAACCCCAAGGACATAACTCCCAGTCGTCAACATTCTGAAAAGGAACTCAGTCAAATTATATTAAAAACTATTGAAGCAGGCGGGAAGGTCCTAATGCCAGTTTTGGCAGTAGGTCGAGCTCAAGAATTGCAGTTAGTAATCGAGAATTTAATGCGTACCAAAAGAATACCAGAAGTCCCAGTCTATGTTGAGGGTATGATTAAAGAGGCAACGGCAGTAACTACTAATCATCCAGAATTTCTTTCTAGACAGTTACGTGATCTTATATTTGCAAAAGATGTCAATCCATTCCTATCTGCGATTTTCAATCCAATCAGCTCGCAGGAAGAACGGGAACGGGTGATCTTCGGTGATCCATGCATTATTATGGCAACCAGTGGGATGTTGGTAGGTGGTCCGAGTGTCCACTATTTTAATGGATTGGCCGAAGATGCGAAAAATTCTGTGATCTTTGTGTCCTATCAAGGAAAAGGTACTCTAGGTCGAAAAGTTGCTGAAGGTGCAGATAATGTCACATTGAAGAATTCTCAGGGTAAAACAATTGCAATTTCAATTAATTTATCTGTTCATCAGTTGTCAGGATTCACAGGACATAGTGATCGTCGTGAACTTATGGAATTTGCCAAGAGACTATATCCACGACCTAAGCAATACGTAATTGTTCACGGAGAAGCTAGTAAATGCGTAACCTTAGCCAAAAGTATTAGCCGAAATGTAAAGCGTGAAGCAATTGCCCCACCAATTGGTTCCACAACTAGGCTTGAATATTAGGTTTCAGCTTCGAATGTCCAATATTTATCCTTCAAATAATGTAGATTTTTAACACATTTACCGCCGGTCTTCTCCCGCATATCCACTGCATCGTATTGAGCAACTCCAAAACAAAGTGGGGTTTTTTTTCGTTCCTCAACAACAACAACCAGATTTCCTTCCAAAACATCATCTCCAATCTCTGTAATGCCTGGTCTCATGATGTCTGCACCATTGGTGACAAATTTAATTGCACCAAGATCTACGGTGATAACAGGAACTGTCAACGACACTTGTCTGGCTATTTTAAGTGACGGTATCACATAATCATTTAACTCAACTAGCAAAATGTCTTGTTTATTTTTCACAATCGCTGATTCTCGTTTGTTAAAGCTAAAGCGGAACAAAGGAACTTTTTTTGGGAGTAACTCCTTGGGATCCTCAACTTTGCCTTCTAGACTTCGCAAGAGTTCTTTTCTGTCCTTCCCAGACAAGCTGTGAATGGAATATTTCAACACTTGTCCCCATTATTCATTTGTCTTAAACAACATGTTATCTTAGTCTTTAAATTTCAATTCCGAATCGAATGTTCTTTAAATCGCTTATATCCGTTAAATTTTGATAGTTAAAAGTCCATTTTACTACAAACTGAGCTCGATTTAATCCATGGTTTGTCATAACCATTCTCCTTTAAAAAATCAAAGAGGTTTAAAGGGTATTAGTTATCAGATTTTCTTTGTTCATTGGTAGGTTTATTAATGATTAAATATAGACGTCCTAATGTAATCCATGCCTACGACTGAAAGTGAGAAATTCGACAGGATTGAGAGTTCGGAAGATACGAGTTATCTATTATCGTACACACGTCATTTGGAACGTCAAACACGTAGGCTTGAGACTGAAAAACAAATAGTTGAGGGAGAACGACTGAGATTACAACGAGAGCTGAATAATGTTCGAAGCGAACTGGATCGATTACGAGCTCCACCATTGTTTGCAGGATCAATCATGGAAGTTTTATCCGATGATAAAGCAGTCGTTAAATCAACTACTGGTCCACAGCTTATTGTTAGCATTAGTAACAAAATACAAAAAGACGAACTTAAACCTAACACTCGAGTAGCACTAAATCAAAGATCATTCTCGATTGTTAACGTTCTACCTGACAGTAGCGACCCAATTGTCCAAGCGATGGAAATTGAAGACAAGCCAACCATCGAATATGATGATATTGGTGGTCTTGATCTTCAATTACAAGAAGTTCGAGAAATTGTTGAGCTACCTCTCCTCAAACCTGAGTTATTCGAGGCAGTTGGTATCAATCCTCCCTCAGGAGTTCTTCTCTACGGACCACCAGGTACTGGTAAAACACTGATTGCTAAGGCTGTTGCTAACAAAACTAACGCTACCTTCATTAGAATTATTGGTAGTGAACTCGTTCAGAAGTTCATTGGAGAAGGTGCACGATTAGTCAGAGAAGTATTCGAGTTTGCGAGAAAAAAAGCACCCTCAATTCTCTTTATTGATGAACTAGATGCTATTGGGTCCAGAAGATTGGAATTGGCAACGTCTGGGGATCGAGAAGTGCAACGAACATTAATGCAAATCCTGTCAGAAATGGATGGATTTGAGCCTAGAGGTGATGTCCGGGTAATTGCCGCTACTAATCGTCCCGATATTCTTGATCCGGCTTTATTGCGACCAGGTCGATTTGACCGTCTGATTGAGATCCCCACTACCGATGAAGCAGGACGAGCTACAATATTCAAAATTCATACTAGGAAGATGAATTTGGTAGAGAATATTCCGTTTGATTATCTGATTCGTAATACATATGATTTCTGTGGTGCTGAAATTGAGGCCTTATGTGTAGAAGCGGGAATGTTTGCGATTAGAAATGATCGTGGACAAGTGACCGAAGAAGACTTCATATCTGCTTTTGAGAGAATAAGTAAAGAGCGAGTGAAAAATGGTGGAATAGACAAAACCGTATATGCATAAAATCTAGTATCCAAATAACTTATCGAGACAAAAAACATTCTT
This sequence comes from Candidatus Heimdallarchaeota archaeon, assembly GCA_022574115.1. GTDB lineage: Archaea > Asgardarchaeota > Heimdallarchaeia > Heimdallarchaeales > Kariarchaeaceae > LC-2. The sequence goes on from JACZSS010000077.1 coordinate 7,068, forward strand.
TAGTGAGTTAGTTAAATCAAAATCATGACCTTGGAAGGCGGCTTAAATCCAATTATGGAAAAAATACCCCACCAGGCAACCTATGGACCTGATGCCATCTTACAAATTGCAATTCCTTCGAATTATGGCAATATTTCGCCTGATGAGCTCTTAATGCTGGTCACCCATGCTGGCTCAAAAGGCTGGACAGACAATAAGATTGATATCGTACATAAGAGTGGATACATAGAATGCGATAAATGTGGAAATAAATTACATGTGCATATCGCAAGGAAAGATGCAGTGTTTTGCATGTCCTGTGGTCATTCATTGAATCACAATCTCAACGAGACTGAGATCAACGTTTCCGGGTAAGATATCAATCGTCATTCAGTATATTGCAAGATATCTTTTTTCAACTTTCTATAAGGTGGTTTATGGTCATCTGGAAATGGGGATTCATATTTTCGTTCCTTGTGGGTTTCAGTGAATTCTAATCGGGCTTCGTCAACTAATTCCTGACTTATCATAAAGTCAAATGCTGTAGTTGCCAGAATCTTAGCTGCAAATATCATCCCCTTATGACCAATTGACATTCTACCTGTTGCCACGTTTTGCCATGAATGACCCGGACTTCCATTGACCTGTGTAGCTGTGGAAAATTGGGCCAACGGGACAACCCAAGAAACATCGCTTACATCTGTTGAGCCATGGAGCACTAAACCACTCCCGACAGTGGGAAAATTTTCCTCCAGTATCGGTTTTTTGGCAAGCTCGTCTTTTCTAGCTTTCAATTCTTCAGTGAGCAGACGAGCTGTTTTCTCAAAGGCGTCTGTGGGAAGACTCTCTCGAATTTTGTTTGCAAATTCGAGTTCTTGATCTGTGTATGAAACAGCTCCAATTTCTCGCATATTTTGCCCAATCACGTTGCCGATTACCGAGTTTTCATGGGTATTATAGGTCCCTGATAAGAAGTCGATTTCAAGTTCGGTCTCAGTCATCATTGCTGCTCCTTTGGCGACCTTGATGACACGTTGGTACAGTTCTTCTACCATATGTCTTTCTGGGGCGCGAATAAAGTAATAAGATTCGGCAAACGCTGGAACTACATTTGGAGCACCACCTCCGTGTGTAATTATATAGTGGATTCGAGCATCAGGTATCATATGTTCTCGCAAGTAATTAACACCAACATTCATTAATTCGACTGCATCTAATGCACTCCTTCCGTTATATGGGTCGCCTGAAGCGTGTGCAGAAATTCCATGAAATTTGAAGAGGACGTCATTAATAGCATTAGTTGAGAAACCCCAATTTGCATTGTACGACATAGGATGCCAAGTTAAGCCGATATCCACGTCATCGAACAAACCATTAACAACCATCCATCCTTTTGCGTTATAATTCTCCTCTGCAGGACATCCATAATATCTGATAGTCCCGCTGATCTTCCCTGATTCAAGTTCTTTTTTTATCGCAAATGCGGCACCTATTCCCGCAACTCCTAA
>JACZSS010000682.1 GCA_022574115.1 Candidatus Heimdallarchaeota archaeon
GAATGTTCCCCAGGGAATCCCCAGTAATTTTCTCAACTCTGCAGCCGGATATCTGAAATAACTATTTAGAATTTTGACAATAGACAACCTTACAGGATTAAGCAAAAATTTGTAGGAAAGCAATTCTTTGGGACAATTCTGGAAAAGAGTTTTATAGTTCTGGAAAAAGCCATCAAAAGATAAATATCGACTTAGTGACGATCACCAGATCCGATTTAACCCAAACCGCGTGGAGTTCACTCACCAACGGGATTAATCAATATATCTGATACCTCTGTAACTCATGAAATAAAACGTTCTACTAAGCTCTTGAAAGGATCTGTTGCCTTCCAGGATCAAACGCAGCATCGTCAAGCGGCATTAGATCACATCAGGGAAATAGTTGGCAATTTAATCTCGCAATACGAAGAAGAAGTACCAGTCGATTTCAGACGCTTTGTTGATTTCCTAATCGCACCCGTGAGAGGAAATTTATTTCGGACCGCTTCATTTTTTGCGACCTTATTTTCTATGATCAGTCAACAGATCAAGATCTCCCAGATCAAAACCCCATGGAGAAATCATATTGATATGATTGAATTGCAAATTGACTTGATATATCAATCGATGAGCGATAGTGAACGAGAAGAGCCTTTTATTATTCTCTAAATTGATCATATTCTACTAATGAAATGATCTGTCAATCGATCAGGCGTATTTGAATCTACTTTAAGGTAGGATGGGTATATTCTCCATCTTGAAAATGTCGTAAAATAAGTTTTGAAATGATTAATATAAGGAAAGGTAAATTTTGGTTCTATTTAAAGACGCGATAATTATTGTGTAAATTGAATAAACTTAAATATTATTTCACCTATCTACAGGTAGGTAAAATAAATGTCAACTATGAATCAAACCAAACTGATTACTTCTCATTACCAGTATAATGTTTATGAAGCTCCAATCGAAATTATTCGAGAAAAACTAGATGAAAAAAAGGCTAAAATTGATGTGGCCCTAAAGGAATTGAATATCGTTGAATATGATAACAACGATGTACAAAAAACCTATGACTTTGTGAATGTATTCAATGAAATTGCTCTTACATCTACGGATCCATATGAACAACTGAATTCTGAAATTATCAAGGAGCATTTTAGTCAAGGAAGTTTTTTAGCTTATAGATTTGGTAAAGTAGTAGGATACGTCATTCTCTCATTTAGTCAAGGTAAAAAAGGCAAGATTGCAGCAATTGCTGGAGTTGGAATTCATCATAAAGCTCGAGGAAGGGGATTATCAACTGCATTTTTAAAATATATTGTCGATTGGATAACTGATAAAAAAGAGTACACATGGCTTGAAGCAGATATACTTACATCAAATGATGTATCAATCGGATTGTTCACAAGTCTTGGTTTCAAAAAAGTTGATGAATTCTTTCTTTATTGATCAGAGTATATAATGATTGATCAAAGTTGCTCTTGATATCTTTTCGTTAGGGAATCGAAATTTTGGCATCCTGTAGGTTGGAATTTATCTTATAATACTCTAGCAAGAAATAATCCCTTGTTGCCAATTTTATTGACTACAAGCTGGATTTGTCCTTTAACTGAATTATTCCTTCAATTGCCGTGACCTCGTTTTCCACCAACTTTTTGGTTGTAAAGACCGGGCTAGAACGGCATCACCTTTACTTTAGTCCTGTTTAAACCTCGAGTCAACATCTAAATCCTGGAGTTAACTGAGCAAAAATTTGTATACCTAACGGTAGGCATATTAAAGTTAAGTCCGCATGTCAGTTAGAGTTATGGCTGAACTGAAAGAGGTTAAAAAAGAATACACGACCAAAGAAAAAATACTCCGCCAGGGATTAAAATTGATTCAGACAAAGGGATATAACGGATTTAGCTTTAAGGATATAGCCGAAATTATAGGAATACGAAAAGCTTCAGTTCATCATCACTTTAAATCTAAAGAATTGCTCGGAGTCCAAGCTATTGAATATTATCGAAATAAATTAATTGATCGAGCTGAGGAATTGCTCTCCAGTAATATTCCGACAACCCACAAACTGGATGCCTATTTTGACTTTTTCCTGTACTGGCATATACATGGGAAGAGAGTATGTCCCGCGGGTGTTCTTACGGCTTA
>JACZSS010000683.1 GCA_022574115.1 Candidatus Heimdallarchaeota archaeon
TATTCATTTACCATTTCCCACATACTCCTCAGATCCAATTGAGAATTGAGATTTCCTAATGTAGCAGACTTCAGGAAGGTAAGAAGCAACAATGAGTGGGAAAATAGTGATTTAGATAGTTGAACCAGCTTACCAGCTTTCAATGTTTCAAAATAACCTCGAGTAACACCTAGATCGGCAAAATTTAATCTTATGAAATCGAGGGATTTTTCTGCTGTTTGTTTGTAAGCGGTATTATTGGTCTTGCTAAACAACTGGTACCCTAAAGTCGAGAATAGTGCAGTATTACGTAAAGTGATGATATCATCACGATATCCATCAATATACAGTGAATACACACCTCCCTCAGGGGATGTAATTGATGAATTGATTAGATCGAAGATTTTGATGACTGTATCACTATATGGATTGAATAGATCAGAAGCACTTTCTAAAATAATGAAACTAAGCATCAGATTTACGTAAACGTTGAATTTAGCTGACAAAACTGGATTATCAACCCGGAACGATTCTACAAAGAAATCACCATTGAGAAAATTTTCTAGGTTAAACGCTATACTCTCTGCTCTAGTCTTGAGATCTCTGACAAGTACTGAATCCGTTTGGTCTACTCTATCAACTAGATCATCGAATGCCCAAGCGATTAGAAAATTATCGATCGCATTTCTGTAATTGCTAACGATTTTAGTATCTGAATCATAGTAGTTAGCAATTAATTCAAATCTTGGATCTTGAAAATTGGTATATATTATATCAGCTAATAATTTAGCCCGATCAAGGAACTCAGTATCCCCAAAAATATCATATAATTGCAAAAACGTAATTATTCCAAATGCTTGATCTAATGCATTTAAAGTTGAATCACCAGACTTGCCAACAAATTCACTTATCCCAAAAGTGGTAAGCAAAGAGTTGTCAATACCTGAATATAGGTTTAGATAATTCTCTCCTCGTATTTGGTTATCAAATAAGTGTTCATCCCCGAGTGTGGGGCTGAGATTAGGGAGAAGTAACAAGATGATGATCGAAATCACAAGTAGAAATTTATTGGATAGTTTCAAATTATCGTCGCCTCTTTATCAAGATAGGTAAGACCAATAGTGAAGCAAACACCACACCAAACGGAAAAGGACTCGCAGAATCTTCCCCAAAAAACGCGGCTTGGGTTTCATCGACAGTGGCTCCAGCGGAGGTCTGAACGACAATGGAAGTTGTTACCTGCACCGGTGGGACGTAAGAGGGTAGATCCTTATCTTCTGGTCCAGCTAACTTAAAATCGATATATCCTGTGATATCTGTTGGACTGGTGGGAAATTCAAAGGTTTCAACCGTTCCATTATTCAGATCAGCGGTGATTTGAAATGAGAGTCCCACGTAACTGTTGCTGGTCGATGGGATCTGAAGTCCATCGTAAACAATATCAGAGGAAATTAGGGGGATTCTCATTTCAAAATCAATTTGATTTTGAGAAGTAATCTTGTTCGAGCTACCGCTATACAATCCCACAGAGCTAAATTGATCTTCTGTCCACACAGTGCCATCCCAAAACATGTCGGTTAGCAAATTAATGCTAGAATTCTTACTTGTTGATATCGACTTTGCATCCTCGGGAACGCTTAAAACACCATTATTATCCGCATCAAAGTATATCGTGAGTGAAATATCCTCGTATACCATATTAAATATTGTAAATCCTAAATATAAGTTTGAATCATCATTGATAAATCTAAATAATACGTCCACGTCAGCTGAAATCGCTCCTGTAAACTTCACCGAGAGCAATCCTGCCTCATTCCAAAATGATTCAGATAGAACGCCATTTACTGTAATCGACGGATCATCAACAAATTGACTTCTTAAAATTACAATAGTATCATCCTCAAAATAAGTTGCGTCCGCAAAATTAGGTGCAATCAGCATTCCAATAAATATTATAAATACAGGTGTTTTTTTAATAACTGTTGGCTCCTCCCACAATAACCTTGGACTCAAAAATTTATATAGGTTGCTAGTAATTTCTAGCACAAACTATCTTTTATTAACATTAGTTATTCATGTTACAAACTGTTAAAGAATCAAGCTTACAACGTCCTCTTTTGAGAATATATCAGTTGAGATCAAAATGAAGTA
>JACZSS010000684.1 GCA_022574115.1 Candidatus Heimdallarchaeota archaeon
ACGACGAACACCAGCGTGACCACTGCGTACTGGCGGCGCAAATATGCCATCGCTCCGGAGCGGACGTAGCCCGCGATTTCTTTCATGCGATCGCTGCCTTCGCTCGCCTCGGTCATCTTTTTTGTTTACGGATATCTGCGAGAAGATTTTGTAATTCACTATTCATTTTGTCGAGCAGATCGAAACCACTTTCCTGTATAATTAGTTGTTTTTGAACACGACCCCCTTTTATCTCTTCATTATAATGAATGAATCCGTTCGATTCAAGTCGCTTAATGGAAGAATAAATTGTTGGTAATGGTGGAGCTTTGTCACTACCCCAGAGTGAATTCAATTTTTTCGATATTGAGTATGGATAAACCGGATTCGTGGAAGTCGCACTTTCGTTCAATATGACAATATCAAGAAATGCTGCTCTTAATCTGCCATTCCATGAACTAAGGTAATCCGCTACTTTATCCATTATTACATCACACATCACAATATTATTGCTCGCACGATATTATGATTAACATTATATAGTTAATTTAATACTATATAAATTAGGTGATGCAAAGGCAAACCATCCGAGAGTATGTCTATGAATGGTAATAATGTGTTTTGCCTAGAGCTGATTTTTGAAATCTCGAATCATGTTTGCTACTTTCTTTGTCTTAATCCAAATATACGCCTCTTCAAGAGCTCGGACGTCTGTATCATAAATAATTAATTTTCGTGCAACATCCATAGTCGTCCACTTGAAACCCTGATGTTCGTACGACACAACCACCTGCGACTTGGATGATACTATGCCTGCAAAAAAATGAACTGTTTTGTTAATCGTATATCGGTATGCGGAATATCGGTAGTTGATGATAGTGATCGGTTTTGAGGAGATAATTATTGTCGTAAGATCTGTTTCTTCGTGTAATTCGCGAATTGCTGTTCGCTTAAAATCTTCTCCTGGTTCAATTCTTCCTTTTGGGTGGCTGTAAAATTTTCCATAATCTAGAATAAGGACTTCAAATTGATCGTCACCATTTTTCCGAAAAACCACGATACCGCACGAAATAATTTCCTTTTCCGCCAACTAAATCACGGGGAATTTTCAGTTTAAAGCCAATTCTCTCATCTAGAGGCATATTTGACAAATGTTTAGTGCTGACGGCATCACTTATCAGGTGAATTCGCGATAGGAGGTTACCTGTAATTAAGAAAGCTGGTCTTCATAGAAAATTCATAAATTACATGGCGACTTAAGATTAGTTAATAACAGCCAAAAAGTTGAGGTTAGAATCCCAAAAGTTGTTATTTCATATTGGTTGAAAAAATACAAACACGTTGTAGATGAAGGTGACCTGCTATTCAAGGAGCTTGAATCAAAAGACGTCGAAGACCTGGAGTAGCTCAAGTTTAACAAAATATCAGGGGTCTATTGATGACGTCTGTCGACATGTTCGGTTCAGAAATTCGGTATATTCAGCAACCAATAGACTAGAATGCAAACCAATACTATCGCTCTGGACTAACTTAATGGGTGACTAAACTTGGTCACCAGTAGTTTCTAAGTAACGCCCCATTCAATAGCCATTGTACCTATTGAAAAACCTAAACTGGTCCCACTGACAAGCATCTTTGATCCTTTTTTGATCATTCCCTGTTCGATACCATATTCAATCTGATAAATTAGGTCGTTTGTCCCCATATGAGGAATTTTGGTGAGACATTCAAGTCCACTCCGTTCTACTGGAAAATTTAATGCCTCCAACACCATTTTGGAAGCCTGATAGGTTGAGCAGCTGATGGCGATGAAATCTATTTCCTTGGGAAATGTTTTGAGTGCTTTACATCCATTCATGACCTGGTCTCCAAATGCTTTAATCATATATTTGTTTAAATCTCGGCCCTTATGTAGATTTTGCAGACTATATTTGCTGTCATCTCCAATGACAAACATATCTGAAAAATTCGGGTCACCATTAATTTGCGTAAGCCGAATAAGATTACCAATTGTAGTTTTTGAAAATAAGAGTGCCCCGGTCGAATCGCATAGAATACAATTTCCATCTGTGCACAAAGTGGTATACTGGGTATTCAGCTGAACCATGCCAACGACTACATTGTGAACGTTTTCATCACTGACGTGGAGT
>JACZSS010000685.1 GCA_022574115.1 Candidatus Heimdallarchaeota archaeon
AAGCTAATAGACCATAATTTGCTTAAATTTATTTTTGGTCTTGGATCAAATGATGACCAACTTTCATAATAAAATCCATGATTTGCGGATAGCCCCTGCTATACGCGATTTGCTTATTCGGTTCGAAAATGGCTTAACTTTTTTGTGAGCCAACGTATAAGATTAAGAAAATTCATGTGAGGTTGTGAAAGTGGTTTGGAGAGTTTTGTTCACTCCGGCCATAATCTTACTCATTTTCTCAAGCCTAAATCCGTCAGTTTTAACAAACAGTCAAGCACGTATCCAATATCATCTTAATCGTAGTATTGCTTCTTCAAACCTTAATCCTCGACAAGGTGAGGCTAATATTTTTACTGGGTGTTCGGATCCCTCATCAGATATTTATCAAAGAGATCTCCTAAAATCGATTGATGAGCCCAAATTTGTTGATGTATCAGAAGCCTCCGAATTTATGCAAGATGAATTTCCTATTATGGGTGTGTATGTGAATGGGGAGATACGTGGGTATCCGATTAATATTTTGAATCATCATGAGGTGGTTAACGATTATTCACGGGATATAAATTTAGGAATTACTTACTGTCCCCTCACGGGCTCAGCTGTTAGTTACGATCTTGCAGAGCTTGGGGGAGAAATCGGGGTGACTGGGATTTTGCTTGATTCTAATTTGGTTTTCTATGATCGTTCATCAAATTCGTGCTTCAGTCAACTACTCAACCAAGGAATCTCAGGAGATAAAAGTGGTCTACAGTTATACCCTACTCCAAGCATTGAGACAACTTGGAAAACATGGAAGAAATTATTTCCCGAAAGCTTGGTGCTAGGTATGGACACTGGTTACAATTTTGATTCGTTGTATCGAAGAAATTTTTACGAATCATATGCGAAGGAGGATTCAATTTTCTTTGGTCAACCAATCTATGATTGGGAACCGTATAATCTTTATTCTACAAAGCTCAAGACACTCATTCTCCAGTCGAATGATCAAACTCATCTATTTCCTTTTGATGAATTAAACAAATCCCTCATTGTTAATACAAAGATAGGTGAGACAGCGGTCTCAATTTTTTACGATTATGAACATCTGTTGGCAATTCCTTACGTTGCAAGAAATACAGATAATACTACCCTGAACTTTGAAGTTGTCGAGGACCGATCTGATCTTAGTATAGATCGAACATATGGGTTAAATGTGTTTCAAGACCAATTTGGCGAGATTTGGAATATGAGAGGAATGTCGGTTAATAGTGCTGGTCGTGATCAGAATCTAGATGTGTTTCCTGGATTTACCGCATATTGGTATGCAGCAATCCTGTTTTATCCAACTGCTTCTATCTTCACAATTAACGAGATAAAAACGTATAATATCGTTCCGGAAGGACATATTCTTGAGAATCCACAAGGTTCATATATATTTGGCCTAATTTTTCTCGGATCGATTGTCTTATTGTTTACTTTAACAATAATTTACGCCAGAAGGACCAAAATCTCAAAGTGATCCGAACAAAGCTTCCTTCCTTGTCAAAATACTTTACAATTCACTTGGCACTACCTTGAATATTGCGATTTCATCTCAATTTATCTGATTGTCAGCTTCAATTTCATCCTCAACTTTGTCAAGTATTTGCATCATCTAATTTGTACGGACAAATCTTTAAACGCTGAAACTAACCAATATCAGACGTTTTGGTGAGATGATGTCACCACTATTCCATTGGCATATTCCCTTTGGAACTACTTTTCGCAGGATATTAATCGCTGCATTAATATCTGCATTCAATTGCAAGTTACAATTCTTGCATCTATATAGGCCCCCGCTTCACTCGGTTGGCTTTTCGGATCAAACCACACCTACTACAAGTTTGAGAGGTATAAGACTCCTCCACAAATTCAACTCGGATACCATTCAATTCGGCTTTACATTGCAAATTTTGTTTGAATTTGCCAAAGGGAATCTGTTGAAACAGCTGGGCAGTCTTTTTGTTCATCTTCAAACCGCGTTTCATATCCTCCCAGTCTCCAACAATGATATTGCCAATCTTGTGCTCCAGACAATGGGAAACAATATAATTTACCACATGGGCTATAAAATTACGCATAACATTGTAACGTTTCACCTGAAGAT
>JACZSS010000686.1 GCA_022574115.1 Candidatus Heimdallarchaeota archaeon
CTTGCTTGTCATATCTGCTTGCATCACCAGATGCCACATCGAATTACCTAAAAATAGTTTGATCATAACGTACCTCTTTGGAAAACAGACTTTTTTAACAAACCTCCGCAATCATCTCGTTCAACCACACGATTTTACCAAAAAGGATTGAAAATAAGAAATAGACTTGTCTTTTTCGTCTTTCCATTGCGTGCTAACGCGCATCACCATCGTCTTTTGTTGTATCATCCAAGACAAACCGTCTGAGCTCTTCTTTATCAACTATTCCTTCGCTCATCATTCACAACCTCGATTTTCCACTCCAGATGGCATACCGCATCTGCTCGGTTTTCTCCCTTGATGCAAATGGTATATGAATTTGAAAGCCTATCCCATGGGCATTGAATATTCGCTTTGGCCAAGCTCTCACTATTTCTACAAATGCATTAGATGCATTCCAAGCAACTGAGAGACCAAGTAAAGTAAGGATAACTAATAACGCAATATCTAAACGACCCAAAAAATCAATTATAGCCGATGATTCAATTGATTCACCATCCCTCCTTGCGGCTTCCTCAGATCCGATCCACAGGCCGAAGATTATACCCCAGACCATAAGTGAGAATAACCACTTAAATGAATGCTTGATGAATAATCTCCAGAATTCGCTCTGATTAAACTGACGGCTAGTGTATGTAGAATGGACTTCAGAACGTAACGCTTCTGTCGTATAGGTTTCCTGATTTAGTCCCAGGTAATAAGTCCACCACGGAGGTTTCTTTCTATCTTGGAAAAAAATTCGTTGATCAGTCAACACCAAAGAAGCCCTGAACAGGGAGTAATACTTCACCCAAAGAGTAATTATAAGGATAAAAGCAGCCACACCAGCAAGCGATATAACAAATTCAACGGCTGCAGCAGACAGTGAGGAATCGTCGATCTCACTCACTACAGCCAATGGAATAAAAATTAATGAAATCCACACTCCGAAAATAAGAGTCGCAGCAAACAGAGTTAATTTACGCCTAGGAACAGTTTTTGAAACATTAGACTGAAATGTAATTTCTTCTCCAGTCAATAAAAGGTCCTCAATATCCAATCTGTGTTTCTTGCCCGACTTTTTATCGAAGGTTGTGGGGAGATTTAAATCTCCTGATCGTACTGTTTGTACCGTTTCTATGATTTCTCGCTCTTCAAGTCGGTTACTCATGATTAAATTTACGATTGTATTATCAGTACCAATAAACTGTCTAACGTAGGTAGCTGGGTTAGATAATTGATGCCGCATTTTCCAAAATTCACCCCCTTTTGTATTGAGGGTAAATTCTACGTGAGTCTGATTAACAAAAAATAAGAGAACTACAATTGTAAAAATGAAGACAGACTGAACAAATAGATCGAGTATCTCCCAAACAGATACTAGCGCAATAATTGTAAATATTGTTAGTAGAAGATATCTCATTGAAAACTTTCTAATTTTCAGAAATGTAAAGCCAGCAACATCGTCACGTTTGATATCCGACAAATAAAAGAGTCTCCTCCCTATTGTCCCGGATATGCCTTTGACTTCTTCAGCAAAAATAATGCGTTTATTAGTAATAACCATTTCATTCTTCAAAGATGAGTACCTGATACTCACTATCACGATAAAAAGATCAACCGTTGCAATTAAGACCCACAGCAGGAGATTTGTCGTGTTGGAACTATCTACAAACAGATTTTGATACATTCTCAATACTCCAATATACAACGCAAAAACACCGATAAAACGATTAGAGTAAATTGTACGACTAAGATCAGCTACACCTTCAATTTTTTCATTTTCAAGCCAAGCAAATCTCCATGATTTAACTTGTGATGGGGGATCAACAAGTTCAGATTGATAAAGTTCCATATAACATTGTTGCCAAAATTGTTTGTTGACACCCGCATTTAATTTGAAATCCTTTCCATGACGGACCCGAATTTGAAGATGATATCTTCTTGGGATTGTCAAGAGGACAATGAGAAGACCAATCATGATAAAAACAATTCCTAAGCCTACTTGTACGTCTTCAATTAAAAACAGCCACCCTTGTCCTGTAGATTCAATATTATTACCTAAAGTCACTAATTGGGGTAAAAATGTCATCCCTTTAAGAAGTA
>JACZSS010000687.1 GCA_022574115.1 Candidatus Heimdallarchaeota archaeon
ACGTGTAACATCAGTAATGTCAACGTTCTTCCTCTTTCCCGATTCATTTGTTTGTTGCAATCGATGACGGTCAATGAGTAATATTTCCACTATCTCATCTTTGGTGAATTTTTTGTGATGGCCGTAGGTTTTCAAAACCAGGATATAGAATACCACAGAAAAAACAAGCAACCAACCTAAGGGACCCATATTAGGTAATATTACAAGTCACATTTAAAAGGTCTGAGAACCGGAATTGAATTTTATGATTAGTTTGTTTCATTTATGAAGAACAAATATTTGATCCGGGAGACTGTGTAGCAATACCAACCGGTATCAAAATGGAAATTCCATATGGCTATGAATGTCAGATCCGACTAAGATCAGGACTGTCACTCAAGAAACAATTACTGATGATGAATACCCATGGCACCATTGATGCAGGGTATCGAGGTGAAATTTTTATCATTCTCAAAAATTTAAGTGAGGAGACCGTTATTTTGGCCCACGGGATGAGAATTGCTCAGTTAGTTGTTCGTCATGTCCCGAAGATACATTTTGAGGAAGGAATCATATTAAGCAAAAGTGAACGGGGTGTCGGTGGATTGGGGCCTACCGGAGTTTAATTGATCGATCCGCTGGGGGATGGAAAAACAGAGGATTTTAGATAGTTGAGTTAATGTGGTACGAATCTAAATTCATCAACTGCAGAGTAGGCTATATCTACATGATGTAAATCATTGAATCTGAGCTTGAATGGATTAAAGCTAGATTCATTATCTGATATAAGTTGAAGGATTAATGAAAAATCAACAACCTTTCCTTTATGTGCGCTGACTTGTTTCTTAGTTTTGGAGTCAACTGTCACGACAGCGGATTTTATCACACCCATTATACACAGCTTCTCTTCATGATACACAATTAAAGGACCTCCACTAAATCCATCAATAACAACACCTCTAACCGATATCTCAAAGCTTGATTTGTCTATTGATGTGATAGTTGTAGACATTGCCCATGGGGTCCATACCGGATGACCCTTCTCCTTAACATATGTAAGAAAGTCAGGTGGAACTCCCGGTATGGAATCAACGTCAAAATCAATATTTTTACTTGAACCTGATTTTCCATGACCATAGCCAAGTACCATTGATTGGGTGGTCTGATTTGAAACGATGATTTTACAAACTGAATTAAAATCAACAAGTTTTGTCGAGGTTATTTCAAAAATTTTGTCATCTAATTCTATTGGTAGAATTGCAATATCGTTGATCTTGTCAACAATCCACGTATTACATAATTCATCCCAGCGGTCTTCCTTAGCTGTAAAAATCAATCGCTGTTCCATATACGTTTCATGCTGAAATCCAAGAACAAACTGATTGAAGCTACCAGTGCTTAGCTTCATAATACAGTGCGCCGCGGTAACCATGAAACAATGTTCTTGATTTTTCAAGAGAAAACTGGTCCCATAAATTCGATAGTTAGTATCATTTTCTGGTACTCGGTCGATCAACGGTAAGACCGACCATATGAAGTCCTTGTTTTTTGATATCCACTCGTCCTTTAATCGAGATGACGTAATGTTAGCATTTCCAATATCTATCAAGTCTTTCCTCCAATTGCTCACATGGATAGCCAAAGCTTTATCCTTTATAATATTCGATGCTTGGTTTCGTCATATTCTTCCTGGATTTATCTTACTAGATTCGATGGAACGATTGTGAGGTATATTTACGGAGAGAAGTTCAGCTCGTCAATATCCACTCCCATCTTTTCTAGATAAGGAATGATTTCCGCCCAACTTTGCAACTTTTTCTTTACTTTCGATTCCCTGGTTGATTCGAATTTCCGGGTCGGGTTTCTTAAGATATCTGTCTTGAAATCTGTTCCTACTTCTGCCCAAACTTCAATCTCGTCAATGACGTCGATCGACAAATAGACGCACCATTCCTCACCAACTATGAAATCATGAATCTTGGGTGTGATAGGTTGATCTGTTTCCTCCTCCTGGAACTGAATGTACAAAATTCTTCCAAAATCGTGTTGCATTCTTTCACTGATGAAATAGAACCACTCTTCTACCATTGCTTGAACCCCATCGGAGTATTGCTGTGGCTGATTGTTTACAATCGGGTCAT
>JACZSS010000688.1 GCA_022574115.1 Candidatus Heimdallarchaeota archaeon
ACTTCCCCGACCTAAATTACCGTTTGAGATCATAGTTTGGGCATTCGTCAAGCTTAATTTGTTTAGTAGATTTGAATTTTCTTGATTGAAATTCTCAAATATACCTTCCACATTAGTTAATATAAGCAACATATCAGCTTCAATCTTGCTTGCCAATACTGAGGATGCAAGATCCTTGTCAATCACTGCATCAATTAACGAAAGGATATTGTTTTCATCTTGTACTGTCGGAGATCCTCCACCACCAACGGAAATCACCAAGTTACCTTCTTCTGATAGTTGTTGAATTAATTTGTCCTCAAGAATTTTCAGGGGTATGGGTGATGGCACAACTTTTCTCCAACCTTGTGCCAGCTTTTTGAAAGTGCTAGTGCCTTTACCGAGCGATTCATACTCCTCATCAGAATAAAATGAGCCAACAGGCTTGGTTGGATCAGTAAACGCGGGATCACCTTTATCGACTATTACAGTCGTGGGTACAATAAATACATTGTAAGATAATCCTCGTGCGCGAATCTCATTGATCAGCGAATGCTGTAACATAACTCCAATTTGTCCTTGAGTCGCAGCGGTCAACACCTTAAGAGGTAAGTTTGTCGATCCGTTGACATTTGCTTCTTGCTGAACTAAAAACGATCCAACTTGAGGACCATTTCCGTGAGTGACGATAATCTGATGGCCGGCTTCAACAATATCTAACAATGTGTTTGTGGATTTTCTGACATTTGCCAATTGTTGCTCAAAACTTTCATTCTTATTTGCAGCATCAGAGATCATATTCCCTCCAAGAGCAATTACAATTTTCATAGAGGTATTGTTATTGACTGTAAGTATTTCAAAGCTTATTGATGACGCGCCTAGAAATATTTAGATAAACCAGTTGTTAGCTTAGTTTTCAGATATGGCATCAAGGATATCAGAATCGCCAGGACTGAAGATGGTCACAAATGCAGCAAGGTGAGGTCGTCCACACACAATGCCCAAATCTTGGGACGTTCTAGGATAATGAATAATTGGTATTTTGGAGATATTTGCATAGTACAGGACATCTTCCTTGGATTCTTGGGGGGCATTGGCAGAGATAATAATAGCTTTTGCGTCTCCAAGTTTTGCAGACTTGAGTGCACTTTTAGCACCTAATTGAGTTTTACCTGATTTTCTGGCAACGTTGATGCTTCGATCTAAATCTACCATTTTTGATGAACTCTCCGTCTTAAATCATGACGAATTTGATATAAACATTATTTTGTAAAACAGTTTCAAGTTAACACCTATGAATTCATTTAATTTTTCTCTTGAAATGAGTGTGTCCACACACCTCACATTCATCAACCAAATAATCGTAACTTGTTTGACATGCATTACAGATATATTTGTATTCTCTTTTTCGAATCTGCTTAGTCGTTTTTACGCCCTTTGATTTGATCTCTAATTTAATGGAAACATTCCTGAGCCCAAAATCATCCGATAATAGTAACACTTCATCTTCTTCTTTCATCTGTAATGCCAATCCTAGTATTTCACAATCTGCATCGGATAGTCTATCCTGTCCAATATCCGAAGCTGCCGCTCTGACCTTTGCCACATATTTGGCCAAAGGTTTCACGATTTGGATGCGATTATACTCATCTGCAAGAGCAAACAGTTGTTGTGAGAGACTGCTTTTTAGTTCCCCGAAGACAAGTGGAGAGGTATAAACGTCATCCTCAAGTGCTGCCCATGACGTTACATTCATCAGGATACCTGAGTCAATGATTACCCTCATAACGATTGTCATGGCATGAATTTATTTTATTTTTATTGAATGTTTTAATTCATTTTTACATTGTTTATGACAGGAAACAGTGTAAATTTATTTGGCCCGATAAATGACTGGTTGTGAGATTTGTTGTTGCAATGTCTGGCGCATCTGGCGCTCAATACGGATTGAAAACGATCGAAGCGTTACTGGCGCTGGGGCATGAAATCGATCTTATTGTATCTGAAGGTGCCTATAAAGTTATGGAATTTGAGGTAAACTACGACTATCAGAAAATTCTCGACAGAGTAACGAAATTACATAAGATCGAGGACATTGTCACATCGATTGCATCAGGATCACATCCAAATCTTGGGA
>JACZSS010000078.1 GCA_022574115.1 Candidatus Heimdallarchaeota archaeon
AATTATGTAATTACGTATGATTTTAACGCCTCTTTATAATTAAAGCTATGTATTTCTTTATTCACAAAGATCGAATTCCACAGAGTGAATTAATTAATAATCTAAGCAGAATTATGATTGTGAACCTTCTATTCTAGTAGTAGAGCCCACTCTGGAATTCTTTGTAATTCTAGTCCAATCATTTCCCCAGATCCGAGTCCGGAAATTCTAGAATTCACATCATCAATAAATTTAGCAATGTTCCCTTCTATTTGCTCTAGTTCTCTAATATCCCGTTCGAGGACCCTGTTTCTGTCTCGCTTTAATCCATTAAGAGAAGATCGTAATCTGTTTTCAAGTTGATCCAATTCTAGTTCTTTAAGGTCCGTTGCTAAATTGTCTCTACGGGCTCTGGTCATGGTTGCAGTATCGAATATTTCTTTCAGTCCACCATTGAGTAATTCCTTGATATCTTTCCTTGCAGCCTCACGTTTATCTCGCTTTAACTTAAGGTTAGTATTTTCAAGCTGAAAATCAAGATCTCGAAGCAAAACATCAATAGCGCTAACAGACGACTGATCTGCAAGGCATCCGGTTACATCTTTAATCAACTTCCTGATGAGGGTGGTGTCTCCTTTGGTTTTACTTTTTGCAATTAGATTTTCATATTTTCTGAGGGCTTTTCTTATATTCGAAAATCTTGCCTCTAACTGTTTTTGAAGTGTATTGAAATCCCTCAAGGCATCTTTAAACTGGACTTTCTTAGGATGATTTGCAACTTTGTCATATTCGAGTTTTATTGTTGCTATTTCTCGATCTCTCTCAATTATTGCTGTTTCAAATTCATCTAATGCTTCGAGCTTTTCAGTATAATTATTAATCGCGCCGATTGTATCCCATATGACCAATTCGTTATTTTCAATCTCTGCTTGTGGGGCATAATCATCATTAGTAAATCTTTCAAAATTTGTCAATTCTTTGTTCATCTTCTGTAGGGATTTTGAAAGTTGTTTGACCCTTTTTGCATACTTAGAACCTTTCAAAAGGCTTACATATTTTATGAGAACTTCATCTTGATCTGCAAGTTCCTTTCTGAAATTATCGGAAAATCGTTGAAGGTTATGTAAATTGAATTTTTCTGGAGGTGAGGCTGCGTTGAACGTTTCCTGAATTCGTTCAAATATTTTGTGACTATATTTATCCATAGCAGTTGAACTTTCAACTGCCACATTTTCTTTGAAAGCTTTTCCAGTTTCGTAGACAATTTCAATCCGTTTGTAGGCTTCTTTGAATTTCTTTTCAGCTTTTCCTCTTAATTTCGCCAATTCTTTTTGAGCTGCAATCGAAGATAGCTGGAGAAATTCATTTAGTAACTCAAGACTCTGCTCTATATTGGTCAAATTCGCTCACTGAATTGATATATGTTATTTCAAGTTTGCGTGTTTTTAAAATAGTAAGTTTAGAATCGTGTTTGCAGTTGATAATTGGTAAATTTAGACTACAAATAATTAAGAAAAGGCAACAGAAAAAAGGCCAAATGACCTCAAAAAAATACAATTCTAATTATGATTTCTTGCTAATCATGTATTGTTTATAAATTTTGCTCAAATCGTCAATTAATGTCAGTCCAAAGCTCACCAGGTACTGATGTCACAGAAATGGATGACCAATTTATAGGGTCTCTTTTTGTTGGCATTATTTTTCTTGCGGTTACCGGATTTACTCTTAATTTTGTAACGTCAAATACCACAATTTTTGATGATGCAGGATTTTCCAACGCCTTAGTTCAGATTTTACTAGGCATTGCGTTCATTATGGTTGTAGCCATATTTGCAAATTATAAAGCGCTCGACTTTCTGCAGGATCATGCTGTTGCAATTCTGATCTGGAGTTATCGACTAATGATCGGGTTTTTCATTGGAGTAATCTTCTTGATAGGGGTTTTATTATTACCTTCGATTGTTGGAATTATCTTGCTCATTGTAGGTGCTGGAATAATTTTTCTAGTTTTTAGATTCTGGGAAAGACTGGAAAGACGTCTTCGTATAGCTGGAGAATGGATCAGTATATCCGCTACAGTTGTTCTCAATGAGCCCGGTATGATTGTGATCTCCTTTATACAGAGTCTTATTGTTGGTATTGCTGCAATAACAGAAATCTTGGCTTGGTATGCGTGGCTCAATTTTGCGGAGGCAGAGGGTGTCTCGGGAGGCGTCAGCGATGGAGTTGTCTACGGTATTTTATTTCTGTATCTCTGGCTGACTCTATCAATTCTGTACTATTTTGATGGTGCAAATACATTCATCGCCTATGTACGGCTGAAAGGATATGATCCCAAAGTAGGTCAAGGGATTAACGCCGCCACAAAGAAAATACCCTCAATTATAATGTATGCGTTAATATCTGCTATTGTGACTGTTATAGTCTTTCTCCTTTCACAGGCTGGGCGTGCTCAGATGCGCGAGGGGAGACAAACCAATAATCCGGGAGCCGTTGCATTGGGCATTTTCTTGTCAATAGTTGCGTCCATAGCAGCCACGCTTTACCACTTTGTATCGTTCTTTACGTTACCATCAATAATCATCCGGCAGAATACCACCTTCGAAGCCATGAGTGAAAGTTCAGCTTTGTTCCAACGATTATTTTGGGATGTAATAATTACAGATACAGGATATTCTATTGCCTCTAGGGTAATGTATATCTTTTCAGGACTGGTTTTGGGAATCGTTGGTTTTGCATATGGATATATCGTCGCATCACCTGCTGCTGGGACGGAAGATCCAGTTTTCTGGGGTATTCTTGTGGGAGTGTTGTCACTAATCGTTGGTTTATTGATAACCAAGTTCTTCCTCCGACCATTGTATACCACTATCGTAACTACAACCTATGTCTATGCTACTGAAGGACCAGAAGTGCTTGCCAACATATCAGACAAGCTAATAGCTCACATGCAAGAGGTCGAAGCTTCACCTCGAGCGAGACGAGGACCAAGTTCCAGACGCGTTCGGTTTTAGTAGAATTAAACTATTGTAAACTTACGGAAATTTGAGTCTGCAAGAAATCAATTTTTAGGCAATCAATTTTACTCTTTTTTTAGAGAATGAATCCGCACGAAGATATTTTCCAAGCTTTTGTTTCAATTTGGAAAGACATTGCAGATGGATTTGAGAATATCGATTATTATCATGTGAACTGGGGGGAAATATTCTCGTGGAATGATTTGAAAGAGAACTCGGACTACGACTTCAATTTCGCCATTGTGAATGATTCAAAGAATTCTGCAAGTCTTGCTGCGGCGAAACAATGGCTTATTGATGGATCTGGAAGAAAATTGTATTTTCCAAATTTTGAAGACAAAAAATTATTGGACTTCAAAGCTCAACCCAACCAGTTGATCTTTTTTAGAGAACCCAGCAAAATATCTTACCCAAATTTGATATCCGAATCCGTTCGATCAATATCATATGCTCAGAAACGTGTAGATTTTGATATTCGTGGCATGCTGGAAATGCTCGCTAAGTTCGTCAATCCTTCCCAAATGATTAGACCCCATTTTGAACGATTTACAACCTCTTTGATGTTATTACAAAATGGTGACCTCTGGATGCTTGAGCATGAAGAAGGTAATGTTATATCAATGGCCATTACTGTTCCGATTCCAAATGGAAAACAAAAAAATCCGCCGATAATAATTTATTTTTTGGCTACGCATCCCGAATTACGCAAAATGGGACATGGAAAAATGTTATTACAAACAATTATTCACAAATACAAAAAGCATCTAGTTTTTGCCAGAATTCCCGATATTGACAGCTTTAAGGTAGTTTTAGAGAAGTTCGACTTTTCGTTGGGATCCACGATATCTGTTTTTGAGTAAAAAAAAAATCGTAGGTCTGTTTAAGGTATTGGCAAATGAAGGATATAATTCTCGTATTTTTAGTAAAGTTTATTCTTAGGTAGTATCGATCTATCGATCGAAACAATATCGAAGTGGTTTTAATCGGTAGATGGTATTGAAAATTAGTTTCAATGGAGTCAGATGCAACTCTCCAATTGGGTGATTTTTGATGCGTAAAGATGCGAAAGGTAAGATTCATTTCAAGATCGTCTTCGTAGGTCCATCTTTAGCAGGAAAAACCACCGTCCTTCAATTTTTGCATAGTAGCGTTGATGGATTAGTAAAAGGTGGTTTGACTTCAATTGCGGATCCTTCTGGACGAACTGTATACTTTGATTTTTCACCATTTTCTGCTACCAACAGCGTTCTTTTCGATGTCTATACAGTAGCTGGACAAAGAAGGCACAAGAATCAACGCAAAATGATCTTACGTGGTGTAGATGGCTTGCTATTCGTGGCTGATTCAAGACCTGAGATGAGCGATGATAACCTTGAAGCCTCAGTGGAATTGCGAGAATTTCTCGGTGATAAAATTGGGAACGAAATCCCACTTGTTATTGTCTTAAACAAACGAGATTTGCCTGAAGTAAGTCCGAGAGAAAAGATGCTGAAAGAGTTAGGCTTTGATGGGGAAACTTTGGCAATTAATACTATTGCTACTAAGGGTATTGGTATAAAACAAGCGTTCCAAGCGGTATCTCGAGAAATTATCATGAAGCAAGTTTACAAAACTGAAAGTTAATTAGGTCTCGGTTCGCTTCTTATTTGCTGGTTTCTTTCTTTTTGTTGACTTTTTAGAAGTCAACTTTTTACTAGTTTCTTTTTTGGTAACTTTTTTGGATTTCATTTTAAGCTTTTCTTTGGCAGGTTTAAGGACCCTTTTTGCTTTTTTGACTTTGTTGCTTTTTGATTTATCCTGGGTGAGTTTTTGGTCTCGTTCAGCCTTCTTCAGTTCGTCAATTCCTATGTCTTCAAACACATACGACTGCTCCTCCAAGTCCTCAGAAACGATCCCAATATTTGCGTCTATCCCTGCATCAGTTAGAAGATAGTCTTCGGCATCATCCTGACCATTTGATTGGCTGATAATCGATTCTATTTCAGATAAATCCGGTTCGTTGAGCGTAAATTCGTCGATTTTGTCTAGATCAATTAAACCATCAAAACTTTCTAGAAATGCTTTACTTACACGATTCCTATCCTTCACAAGGGCAAAGGTAGTCACACTCTTTCTGAGCTCGGTGAATAACGGAATAAGGGAATCTCGTTGGGTACAGATCACAATAATGTCAACCGAGTTATCTGATAGGACCATGTCATAAGTATCCAAAAGAAGGTTGAGTTCAAGATTACCTGCAACTATTTTATTAGTAAATCCAGATTCAATCACATTTTCGTATTCGGTGTTTGATAATTTTGTCTCGTAAATCACTTCTGCGATTTTGATGTCACCGAGTTCTCTTAGTCGTTCAGTTAATTTAGGTAATTCAGCAATTAGTTTTTGGTCAACGACATTCCCATCAATTATGATGCCGATCTTCCTTTTCTGGACTCTACGGAAAAGGTCAACAAGAAATTTTTCGACCACTTTTCTCAAATTAAGATAATTATCGCATGTATTATAGTTTGTGTAAGCTTAAGTATGAATTTTAAGTAAATAATCTGTTTATATCATCGCTGAGTCTTCAGAAATCACTAGGCACCAAAATTTCTTCTTCTTCCTTGATAGTCGCGGATTGCTCGGTACAAATCAATTTTTCTGAAATTTGGCCAGAGAACATCTGTAAAAAATAATTCTGAATAAGCTGATTGCCACATTAAGAATCCGGATAACCGAGCTGATCCCGAGGTGCGAATTATAAGATCAGGATCAGGCAAACCGTTAGTGTACAAATGTTGAGTGATGAGCTCCTCATCAATATCGTCATATGTCAAATGTCCATCCTTCACCAATTTTGCTATTTTTTTGGTGGCTTCAATTAATTCCTGTCTGCCACCATATGCCAAGCAAATATTGAGAATATGATTTGTGTATTTTTCAGTCGCTTCCTCAGTCTTGTCGATTTGTTTCTGAAGCGATGCTGGGAGGCGGGTTAGATCCCCTGAATATCTTACTTGGACTCCACGCCCATGAATTTTGCTATCTCCTCGGATTTTTTCAGTTCTCTGTTCTGCAATTTCGAAAATCTTGCTTATCTGATCCGCATCGCGAGTAAAATTTTCTGTGGAAAAAATCCACACGGAAACCACTTTAATATCAAAATCCCAAAGCCAATCCAGGACTTCTTCAAGCTTGTCAGATCCCATTTCATACCCAAGTTTTAATGGAATTCGTATAGACGTTGCATGTCGTCTATTGCCGTCCAAAATGATTCCAATATGTTGTGGTAAGTGTTTGTTGGTAATTTCTCGTCTCAGAGTTTTTTCATAAAGAGCATACATTGGACCTAGAGCAAACCTGAGAATTCTCATAATCAATCACAAAAGCTAACTGACTATTCTATGTCTAAATAATATCTATTTTAAATCTATATTAATATACGTTGCCTAAACCTACAGAGAAGCAAATTTTGTGGACAAATAAAATAGAAGTTTATACTAAAAGTTCCGCAATTTTCTTGGCACCCGTACTCATTTCCATAAATAATAACCCCAGCGGTGCATCTTTTTCTGCAGATACGGTTAGTACTGCATTTGGACCTGCAGCCATTGATACGACTACTCCATTGGACCCTTCAATCATAATTCTTTCTAACTGGCCTTTGTCCAAATTTGAGGCAATTTTATCTCCCAAGGAAAGCATTGCAGCTGTCATTGCTGCTATGATGGTGTCCTCGTATTTGTCCGGTAATTTACTCGCAATTGGCAATCCCTCAACGCTGACTACAGCTGCTGCTTGAATCTGACGTACATTAAGATCAATCTCATCAAGGATATTTTTCATATCATTGGTTCTCTCGGAGAAAGTGAAGTCAAACATAAAATCTATCCTGAATCTGCTCATGTCGTAGCGATCGATCGAGTTTAGGGAAAGGAGTAATCGATCAAATACAAATTAGAGAAGGATTGTTGATATTAATATTTTCCGATTGCGAGACCATTAGAACGATCGATCACATAAATTGAGAGTCAACTTGGATAGGTTTCTAGGTCAGTTCATTGATCGATTATGGAGCGTAACAATTTATTATACAAGAGTAATAAGTGGTAAAAGCGGACAGATTCGCAAAAAAGAGTGATGAACCTGATAAATATTAAACATTTAAAATCCAAGGAGTTCACAACTCAGAGAGAAATTGTAGGCCATTCAGATGGAGGTATTAGTAGTCTCTTTCGCCTAAAATTCGATCAATAACACCAATCCCAGTATCAACAAATATGGAGTACCCTACCTCTATATAGCCAATTTTTTCATATATCTTTCTTGCCGGAAAATTACCTAGGTCTGTTTCTAAAGTGATTGTCGCAGAAATTGTTTGAAGGTATTTGGTCATCTCATGACTAATTTTATATCCCAGACCTTGGTTACGAAATTTACTAATAACTTTTACACGCCAATTACCGATATTTGTTTGGTTTGTGAATTTGACCGAGCTCCAGCAATGATTTGTTTCTCATTATTTAGAATAATAAGGTGAGTATTTTTTTGGGTACGATCTTTTATTTGACTGGACTTTTCGTTATAATTATAGAATTTTGATAATTGAGTTAATAATTCTTCATTTAGATCATAGCTTGAATGTTCATCAACGGTGGTCGTGGCTGTTGGATCTACATGATGAAGAGTATTATGGTAAACACCTGATAGACCCGGAAGGAAGAGAAATCACCATGTTTGGACAATTGAAAAATCGGTCTGGGAATGTTTCAGGTAACAAACGCAGGGTATTTCGGTACGCCACTGCTGCCATAGTTTCTTTTGGTAAAAAACTCCAAATCCCAATTAATATTGCGTTTGCAGTCAATTACAAGGGTCAAGCTAGGGATGATGTACTCCAAAAAATTTATGAGCAGATCCGTCCACTCAATTTGAAAATTGAATGCATGGTTCTAGATGGTGGTTTTGCAAGTATTCGCTGTTTCAGGTTTTTAGATTCCCAGCAAATCCGTTTTGTTTCCCGAGGTAATCGTTACAAAAAAAGAGTTTATCCTGATGTAGAGAAGAATTTTGAGCATCCCTTGCGCGGATCTGCTGGAACGTTCAAAGTTAACGGATTTATTGTTGATGAGAGAAGTGAGACAGGGGGCCGTCATCGAATGTTGTACTTAAGTTCAGAGACGATAACCCCAAAGTTACTTGTCAAATATTATGGAAAACGTTTTCGAATTGAGAATTCGTACAGACATGCTAGAGTTTCAAAAATTCGAACTTCAACCAGCAAAGTTCATTTGCGATGGGGTGCTATGGGCTGTCTCTATATTGTTAGAAATACTTTCGGAGATCGTTAGAAACATCGGTAAGAGCCTAGGTGTCACAGATTACAGTTTTAGACAAAAGTTGATAAATCTCTATTTCTATGATTTTGTCAAGGATCAAATTGTTTCCGCAATAAAACGATTTGAATAGGTGGTTACTTGAAACAAGGAGGTGTTACTTAAGAAACGCAAG
>JACZSS010000079.1 GCA_022574115.1 Candidatus Heimdallarchaeota archaeon
TCATCAATCCTGCCATGACGGAGAAAAAGTAGACGAGATGCTTACCTGATACCATACAACTAGGATTTGTCATACTTATCCGTCTGCCAACATATTGGCGGCGGTGAGGCCTACACCAAATAAAGCAAGAAATCCAGATATCATCGCAAAAAATAATACTTGAAGATCATTAAATTGACTCTCTTCTGGTAATCTGATATTGTCGCGTCCAAACGTAGAGTAATAGACCCCCAATAAAATAATCCCAGCAATTGCCATGCCAAAATAACTTGTATATTCGTTTTTATATTTTGCATGAGTCTTAGCTTTTCTTCCATTTAAAGCTCCAAGAGCAGCACCTCCGGCGAGTCCAAAAGCAAGAAACCAAAGCATACCTAGCATATTCTCTGTGAAAATAAAAGTTACCCAAGATGCAAGAAAAATTGATCCTATTGCCATACTTCCACCTAAAGTTGATCCAACAGCGCCCACAATTACACCTAATGTATATTTACAAAATATTGGGGATTAATCCACTTCTTAAGGTCGATCTATCGACGTCGTTAATCTTCTTAAAAATGAGTTAAAAAAAATGATCCTAGTTATAGATCGCTGAACTAGTAGTAGGATGGGTCTTTCTTTTCACGAGTTTTTTGCTCTTCAATCCTAATCTTTTCACCGCCGGCTTTTTCCAATCGGACAATCTCTCCATCTCTCATTTCCATCATTCGATCTGCCCTGTTTGCCAAGTTCCTATCGTGAGTTACAAGTATTAAGGTGGTTCCAAGATCCCGGTTAATCCCTTCCAACAACTGAATTATTCCTTCACCAATCTCCCAATCAAGGTCTCCTGTAGGTTCGTCTGCTAAGATTATTTTCGGCTTATTCGCCAAAGCTCGCGCAATACTGACCCGCTGTTTTTCTCCACCACTTAATTCCTCCGGTTTGTGGTCTCGACGATGAATTAGACCAACCAAATTGAGGAGTTTTTCTGTTCTTTTTCGTCGTTTGTCACGATCCCAGCCAACCAATATCAAGGGAAGTTCTACGTTTTGGTACGCGGTGAGCACTGGAATGAGGTTATAATTTTGATAAACGGTTGCTATGTCAAACCGTTTTAGCATAGTAAGATCATGCTCTGATAGCGTATCAATGGTTTTCCCATTAATGGCTATTCGACCGGTCGAAGGCTTTATCATAGTCCCAAGAATGTTTAGTAAAGTAGTTTTCCCTGATCCTGATCTACCTATAATTGAAAAAAACTCGCCTTTTTTTACGGCGAAAGATATAGTTTTGATCGCATGGACGTGCTTGTTTCTTTTCTTAAATTCCTTACCAACGTTATCTATCATTACACTAATATCGTCTGGTACATCTAAAGGAGTAAGAACTTCTTTTTTTGAAAAGAAACGCACCATGATAATTGTCCCCTTTGGTAATGATTTTCGCAACAATATTAAAATTTATCATTTTACCCCTCTCATTCGCTTTTGAGAACTTAAATTCAGAGTTGTAAGATGAGATCAGATACTATGAAATTTAGGTATTTGAAAAAGCTGGGTCCTTACTTTAGGTT
This sequence comes from Candidatus Heimdallarchaeota archaeon, assembly GCA_022574115.1. Classification (GTDB taxonomy): domain Archaea; phylum Asgardarchaeota; class Heimdallarchaeia; order Heimdallarchaeales; family Kariarchaeaceae; genus LC-2. Next base: position 1,556 of record JACZSS010000079.1, read on the forward strand.
TATCTGGGGAAATTCATTTTGTGATGCTTTAATCTGAACCAGTAAATGGGATTGATAATTTGGTTCAAAATTTGAACGAGTTGCACAAAATTTTTTCAAAGAACAATATCTTTACTACTCACGATTTCTCAAAATTCGGTCAATCAAGAGCCATATATAAGTCCAAAAATATTTACTTGATTCTTTATGGTGGCTCTGGTATGTAAAACATTGGGTGGATACTACGATCTTTTTTTTCATGCACAGGAAGCTGAAGTCCTTGAAACATTTTTCACGCCATCACTTTACTTCCTTTACGCTGGTTTTACAACGATGGCACTCGTTACCTTTATCACTTTATTTTTAAATCATAGGGGTGGTATTCAATGGTCTGATTCGTTACCAGTAGGGTACAGCCTAACCCTAATTGGAATTATTCTATTCGGAGTTGGAGGTTTTGCTGATCTTATCATTTCTACAACTCAACTGAAAGGAGATAGTAGAACTACGCCTGGGTAAACTTTCAAGGAATTTACAACTTAAACACCTCCTGACATGGTAAAATGTTTTTCGTCTAGCTGTTGGGGGAGTCATCGGATTATGGATCTTTACCCCACTTTACTAGTTAAACTGTTAACTAACAGTAATAGTGATAATTCGTGTAATTTCATCGAGTAATTTAAGTCTAAATCCCAGCTACAAGGAACAATGGATCTGAAGGAGATTCAAACCAAACAGAAAGAATTCATCTTGGCCCGTAAATGGTCACGCTTTTCCGCAACCCAAATATTCTCCCACTTAATAGAGGAATTGGGTGAAATTGTATCTTATTTCCTTTATGAGGAAAAATACAAGGTAAAGGGCGCAGGGCACAATGGAACTGAAAATAATCTCAAACAAGAATTTGCTCAGGCATTTAACTTATTTCTCCAACTCGCAATCCACGCTAATGTTGATTTAGAGCAAGCTTGGTTAGAAGAGACCAAACTTATGGCAGAAAGATTTGATATTGACCTCTGGCAAAAACTCGCAGAAGATGAAAACGAAATTTAAGCAATGTTTAATCCTATCAATCGATCTGTAACTATTATTTTAAAAAAGATAAGCCAGCAGTTGATTTGAATACCAATTTATTTGGGACCTACCATGAGTCAACGAAGATCATCTGGAAGAAGAAGAAGAAAAAGCGCCGATAGTGGTGCAGAAAAATGGAAAAACAAGATTTGGCTCAATGTCAAAACACCAGACTACATTGATGAAAAATCATTAGGTGAAACCCCTACTTCAAACACTGATACAGCAATTGGTAGAACTATCAAGACAACCTTAATGGATCTAACTGGATCGTTCAAGGATTTAAATTATCAACTAACCTTCAAAATCTCAGAAATCAATGGGACTCAAGCGAAAACGGAATTCTACGAGCACGAACTGTCACGAGATTTCAGGCGGTCACAAATTCGTAATCATAGGTCCCAGATCGAAGGGATCTTCAATTTGAAATTGACTGATGGTGCAAAAATTAGAGTAAAAATGTTCGTTGTTACTCCAATGAGAGCTCATTCCTCCGTGAAGAAGGCGATCAGAGAAACTATGGAGAAAAGACTTCTGGAACTAGCAACAGAATTAAGTTTCCCCGCCTTTGTGAATAAGTTGATTAGCTATGAATTACGTGATGAGCTAATTCCTCTTGTGGAGGCAATTTATCCGATTAAATTATTAGAAGTCTCCAAAGTTAAGGTACTTAGATATCCAGGTGGAGTATCCCCTCATTTATCTGCTGCTTAAGTCGTTTTCAAGAGAAAGAATTTTCACCCCTAACTTGACTTTTTGATTAATCAAGGATAACTTTGTACATACATCTTCGTTTTAACTGTGATAGTAGTTTCAGCCTAATCTTTAATATTCGTGCTCTATAAGTTCAAATATCATTACTTGCTACTACTTAAGCGGGCATTTGAATTTATTTTTGAATAAGAAAATCAAAAAGCTTCCTAAGACTTTTACCTCTATGCGAGATCTCATTTTTCTCGTCTGTTTCCATTTCTGCTAATGTCGTTCGAAACCCGGTTTGACCTTCCGGTATGAAAATTGGATCAAAGCCAAACCCAAAATTACCTTTGGCCTCGATTGTGATTGACCCTTGTACTTCACCCTCAAAAGCGACGAGTTTTTTGTCTAGCGAGAGCACGAATACAGATGTAAAGAATGCGGACCGATCTTCCTGATCCCCAAGTAAGTCAAGAATCCCCTGCCAACCAACTGTCTGAAACACAAATGAGGAGTAGGGTCCTGGAAATCCATTTAATCTATTGACAGTTATTCCCGAATCTTCTATCAAAAAATCATGATTCATGATGGTCGACAGCGAAGAGGCTGAGGCGTGAGCTACCTCTGAGATTGTATCCGCCTGCAATTCGGTGTATTTTTGGTTGAGATGATTGATTGTAAATTTCATATTGGACAATCTCGCGCCAGTAAAATATGAATTTACCTCCTTGAATTTATGGGTATTAGATGTTACAAAGCTTAAGGATCTCAATACATTCCTTGGGTTGTCTAGTATTTTATAATCGCTGGTCAAAACAGATTTCACCGTCTGTTTATTAATGTTGGAAATATTGGAGTCGTCATCTAGAAAACTTGATTATAAAGATCATAACAGAGGTCTCGTAAATCCCTAGATTTCCAATTTCCCCTGTCGTTGAGTGGCAAAATCAAGTTTGGCGGAATGAATTCCACACCGACTCTGGCTCCGACAAGGGCACCTGTTATTGCTGCGGTTGTATCAACATCGCCACCACACCAAATAGCTAACTTCACTGCTTGGAGAAAATTTGTTTGATTCCGAATGAAACAATATAAACTCCATAAAACAGTTGGAATGACATAAGGTGATATTCCCGGCCATCCATCATCAAAATCTGGTTTCCCAGCAATTCGGATTTTTTCCAATGCCTCCTTGGGATCGATTAGTGTCCACTCAATCAGATTTTTCAACTCCTCTGCAAACAATGGGCTGGTTTGGTCAATGCTTGGAATGATCGGCTCGATAAGCTCAGCAGCACTGAACAGAGTTTTTGAATGTTTTTTGAGAATTGCGTGTGTTGCGAGAGCAATTGTGACTGACCCAACGGTACAACGTGGATCTAAGTGGGTTATTCTTGATTGATTTGTCGCAACTTCACGCAGTCTAACTACATTGGGGTAAAACATCAAGGAAACAACTGCTGCCCTCATTGCAGTTCCATTACCCGCCGATGGCCTCGGTTCACCAGCTGCATACCAAGGAACTCGACGGCGTAATCGCTCGGCAGAGTTGCGTGTGGCCATTCCACCGCCAACTACTTTTCCTTCATAAAACAATTTGGAAATTTTTTTCCCGTACAACTTCGGATCGAATGACTTATTCTCCAAGAATGATATAATTAGTTCTCTTGCAAGCTGTGTGTCATCAGAATATTGCCCATATTCAAATTGGGCTCGTTTAACCTTCGGAATCGTATTATCATCGAACGTACTCAGATATTTTTGACAAACTTCTGCAGATTGACCCTCCACCAGGAAACCAAGCGCATCTCCAACTGCTTTTCCAATCAAACAACCTGCATATTTAGATTTTGTAGGTCTAAAGGTAATATCCACTAAATTCATGTTTTACTTTCGAGAAATTTGATTATTTCGATCCGCATTCAGATATCACTACTAAGTATCTTATTAAAAATCGCTAGCCTCCTATTTCCTAATTATTTCAATATCGTATGAAGTTTATTCAAACAGGTTGGAAAATTAAAGATGTCCTTGGGGGTTTGGCATTTAACAAGCTTGAAGAGGAATTGTTGGAATCATCTCCTATGGTAAAATTAAACTACAATCGAATAAAAAGTAGTGGAGCAAAAAAAGAAGTATCAAAAAACAGTGCACTGCATCAAGCAAGGACTTGTTATTCACATCTTGCTGGTGTAGCAGGTGTAAAATTATTTAAATTTTTGGTTGACAAAGCTTGGCTCGCAGAAAGCGCGTCTGACAAAAAGATGTATTTCGAACTAACTCCTAAAGGAAATATTCAGTTGAGATTAAAACATGTGGAAGTCCTAAAACGATCTCAAATGGTAGGCTACGCATGTCCCGACTGGACCGATATTGGGTATCACTTAGGAGGTAAGCTCGGCAAAGTAATTATCGACGGAATGATCTCCAACGGTGTGGCTATTAGGAATTTGGACCGATCAGTTAATTTAGTGGTTTCTATCGAATCTTGGCTTGAAAATAATTGAGATCCTTCCACGTTGTATGGCCAAACCGCAATACATCAAATCAATCAAGATAATTTAAGATTACCACTCTCTAACGCTTTGATCACTGTCGTGCCAATGGAAGTGAAAGCATCTTTAATATTTTGACCTGTTTTAGCTGAGGTATCCATGTAGTGAACCGTAAACCCTCTCTTTCTAGTTTTAGCTGATATGGCTGCTGCATACTTCTTTGCTTGTTCCTCCGGGACTGAGTGTTTATCGCGCAGATCCGATTTATTGCCCAATAATATTAAAGGTACAATTCCTCTTCCACTGTTTCGCCAAAGTTCCTCGATCCATTTTGAAACATTCATGAAACTATCTTTTCTAGTTACATCGAATACCATTAGTCCCGCCATCGCTCCGCGGAAAAAACGAGCTCGAACTGATCTAAAGGTGTCCTGTCCAGCTAAATCCCAGATCTGGAATGTAGTGTCGAAATTTCCTATGGGGAACTCATACGTCGCAAAATCTGCGCCGATTGTCATCAGGTGTTCCTCGCGAAAACCTTTACCCATAAACCTGTTTCGAATCGAGGTCTTACCTACTGCCCCATCTCCCATAAGTGCAATTTTTAAAAAATAACTCTTACTCATTACGATCCTACCAGTATTCCACTTTAGGTTAGTACCACTCATAACGTTCTTGGGTGCAAAACCTGTTCTAATTGTGTCTTCTAATTATTTTTATTAAAAATAATCGTATTCGTATAGAAATATTGCTTAGAGAATTAGCTATTATTAATTAAATGTAGAGGGGTGTAGGTTTAAAATTTTTTAGTCTGCACAATTTCTGTTGATAGACTGATTAGGCAGATTAATTTTTGTAACAGTGTTATTGCAATTTTCCAAGGTTGACGTAAAGTTGGCATGCATAGCACTAACCTCCCATCAATGCTATGATCAATGATGATAAACCCAGTTGCTCAGATTTGTTACCTCTCCACCCTTAGAAATATTGAGAACATCAAGCTTCGTTTTATACTTCGAGGCCATGGTCCCGTTTCTGGTTTGGTCCGTTAAAGTAATAAGTCAATATTATGATCAATTAAAGACATTAATAATTCCCAACGAATATCGTCATTGGATTTTTGTAACCGAATTCTATAATTAAATCTTCTAAGGCTACATGAATACCTTCAGGAAAATTAGATTCAGAACCGAAGTGTCACGTGGATCAAATGATAAGTTAAGAATTCCATTTGCTGGTCAACGAATTTTTTTACGCAATAAAATTAATCGATTAAACGGATGCCTACATTCAAAATCGGATATAGAGTTTTAATTTCCAATTATGGTTATTTTGGTTCAATTGCGAAAAAGTATGTAGGATTTGAAATTAAAGGCCATACATTGACTGCTGAGGTTTTGCGAAAATTTGTTGAGCTCCATGCTCTTGTTGTTGACCAATTTGATGCCAATTTAATTAACTGTAAGCCAAACCTCAATGCCAAGGATTTGCTGGAGCACGCATTAACCTACTTTCAATCATATCTTTATGATCGTGAATTTCCCTGTTTACATCTGGAAATATTAAATGGAAGTATATCTACCGGTCACCAGAATTTTCTTCTTACGGTTTTCGAAAATAGGACGGTAATTTCAGAGTTGATGGATCATTTTAGGAGTTGGCTAAATGGTGATATTGAAGATCTGTTTCCAGCTGAAATTTTCTCTTACGCAAAAGCGCGGATTCCAGATAAGTTTATCTTTAAATTGCTTGGTTCACTCAAGGAGGCTGAAATTGAAGCATATGATGTTGAGGCCGATTCCTCCATTCTAGCTATAGGTGAAGGAAGAACGACCTTAATCATCCGTAAGCATTTGATAGCTGGGAAACTTAGCTGGATAGGACAACCGTTTCCCAATTTTGAGAATGATTTGGATTCCTTGTCATGGCAACTCCTTCAGATTGATAATCAAAATGACCCAATCGAGTTGGCAAAAATGTCCACTGATTGGACTGGCTTAAAGTCCTTACTAAAGCAACCTAGTATCCCCAAATTTCTCATTACAGGAACAAATGGTAAAACGACTACAGCAAGAATGATTGCGTATATTTTGAAAAATTTAACAACTGCAAGAATTGGTTTAGCAAGTACTCGTGGAATATTTGTAGATAATGAGAAACCTGATGTGGGTGATTTTACAGGTCCTTGGTCTGCACGAATTGTTCTGCAGAAAGAGATCGATATAGCAGTACTTGAAACCGCCCGTGGTGGGCTTATTCGAGAAGGCGTAATTCAGGACGGGAAGATAACTGTTCAAAAAGCAAGAGATCTTGTTAGAACATTGAGACAGGGTATCAATACTAATATGAACTCTGATAGTGCTTTAAAGGCTGCACTTGTTAAGGATATCACAGAGGTATCTGATAAAGCATGGGGTGGATTTAAGGAAGCAAGAAAGTTGTGGGGGAATTATGCAGAGGTAAGCAGAAGGTTATCACAATTTGGTGTAGCGGGTAATGAATTAACAGATCGTGTATTTGAAGCTATGTTTAATTCTGAAATAAAACTTGCTTCTGTAAAAAAAGCACTGGGAAAAATAAATAGTTTTATGGTTGGTAAGGCATCCTCTTTTAAGTTTGCTGATGATATATTGGATCTTCAAGCACTCAATAGAACAAAAAAGTCTGTCT
>JACZSS010000689.1 GCA_022574115.1 Candidatus Heimdallarchaeota archaeon
CCTCAAAAAATTTAATTTTATTACGAGAATTTTCTACATGGGGGATTATGCATTTTTGATTAAAGACAACGTTGCATTAAAGCAGACATCAATCTGAGTTAGTGTAAAAGATTAAATTCCTTTCAGTGACCTTAGCTCTGTCCTGGTTGGCTTAATAGACATATTAGAAGTCATCTCGAAGTACAATTTCTTGTAATTTTGTCAAGCATAGGGTATCCGAGAAATGCTAACTTGGCTTGGACTTAAGTTAATTTACCTGTGGAGCTGTCCGAGGAGTTTTAAACGGTAAATCGATTGGAATTAATAAGGTCGTATGAAATTTAGGCAGAGGGAGTGTTAATCAATAATATATCTTTAAAAAATAATATTATTGATACAAATGTTAATCCCTGAATGTTTACAAACCTACTCAAGCAATTCCTACATTTGCCGATTGGAGCAAAAATTTTTCAGCGCGGATATTATTTGCGACAAAGAAATGTAACGAAACCAAATATCTATCTATCACATTCTAGTGTTCTTTTGCGAGACGAACAAGTATCTGATTCTTTGAATGCTTTACGAGCTTCTAATCTAAGAATAAATAATGTAAGAGAGAAAAATTGGGATGCTTTAATTGCTTTAGATTTCATTTTGAGGAATTACAACCCGAATTCCAAAATTCTTGATGCAGGTGCAGAGGTATATTCAACATTGTTACCTTGGTTGTCAAGTCTCAGTTACACGATTTTAACCGGAATTAATTTAACATTCAGAACCTCATTTAAAATTAATTCAATCAGATACGAATACGGTGACATAACCAATCTTGATTATCCAAAAGATTCGTTTGATGTGGTCACCTGTCTAAGTGTAATTGAGCATGGAGTCAATTTGGAGCAATTCTTCGAACAAATGGCAAAAATCATTCGAAAACATGGACACTTAATTATTTCTACCGACTACTTCGATATCCCGGTTGACACTAGAGATCAGGTTGCATACGGCGTTCGAATTAAGATCTTTACGCAAGCTGAGGTGGAAAAGCTGATAGAATTAGGCGGGAAGTATAAGTTTGAGATGGTTGGTAATATTGATCTTAATTGTGATGAAAGAGTTGTAACTTGGAAAAAATACAATTTACAGTACACGTTTATTAACTTGGTTTTCAAAAAACTAAGCCAATAACTATTTTATTTTACGATGCCATTCTAATCGGGTTCTAATTCTACTTGTATAATCTCCAGATCTTGTGCTTCAGAAAGGTTCTTTCCGAGCATGGTTAATCGGGACTAATTGCTCTGTTAACCAGTCCATGATTGCACTTGAAAGGGAATCCAATGTCGGTTTGATTATTTTTACCGCAGGTATTTCTTTGAGTCCAGAAATTCCAGTATGAATTAGTGGAATTCTAAAATTAGCGACCTTAGCTGCGATCCCACTTTGAGAATTAAAGCTAGTATATGGCAAAATGACCAAATCCGATTTTTTAACTATCCAATTAATTTCACCGTCATCTAAGTATCTGAGAATACTAAAATACCGCGATGCGCGTAATTTAGTCTCTAAATCAAGACTCTTCGCTATGATTGTTTTTCCAAATGCTCCGAAAGGAAACCCGGCTAAAATAAATGAGACTTCCTTATTCATTCTTGTCCGTAGTAAAAATTCATCAATTCTTTCAATGCATTCAAGAAAGAGGTCTGTGCCTTTGTACCTTCGAATAAAACCTATTGACGATATAACTACCTTGTTCCGCCCATGGAATCCTTGTTCCCCTGATGTTCTGATTGACTTTAACTCGATCGGTATTTTGTCTTCAAATTCCAATAATTCAGCTACGAGGCTGAGTTTCAGTTTAATAACCCGTTTCTTCAATGTTGACTCAAGGAATCTTTTGTGGCCATCAAAGTGAACGATGTGAATATCAGCTAATTTCAGCAAAAGAACATTGAGTGGCCAAGCTCCCACATGCGTCTCATGGGGTGATAAATTATGGATTGAAATTATGATTTTTATCTGAGATCGTAATAATAGCTTGGTCGGAAATAAAATAAAAAAAAGAAACGGAAAATAAAGTGATGAAACCAAATTAACGTGTAGAAATCTGGGTTTATAATATATGAGCCTC
>JACZSS010000080.1 GCA_022574115.1 Candidatus Heimdallarchaeota archaeon
AGAATCGAAGCGCTTAATGTAATTGGGCAAGCTCAAATTGATGCTTTAAAGGGAATTGATGAAGAGGATGAAGAGGATGAACACGAAAATACTGACGAACAGCGTCCAGATAAAGATGATGAAGAGGTAGGTTTTGAAGTAAAAGATCTAGATATAATACCAGATATAATTATGGACCTTGGAGATTCGAATATCATACGAAACCGCCATAACTCTCCCATTCACGATCAATATGGTTTATTCAATACCCGCAATGAACCATTTGATAATGCAGATGTAAGATGGGCACTAAACTTGGCAATTGACCATGATGCAATCAATGATAGGCAACTTGAGATGTGGGGATTAGGTAATTCAGATCGACGATTTGTAGATTACGAATATTCATTTTATACTGAAGAAACACCGTTTGTTAACGAAAGAACCGATTTCTTTAGGCAAGATCTAGCCCTTGCAAATAAAATACTTGAAGAAGAAGGATTTCCAATCATAAATGAGCAACGATTTGGCTTGGAATCGATCGATCTAGTTACCATAGCTTCCATTGGTTATAATGATTATGTAGATTTAATTATCTCAGATCTTGGCGCGCTTGGAATTGGTGTTAATCTGATTGAAGTGGATTCTGCTAGTTGGCTAAATCGACTGGATGATGATGACTATGATATAATTATTGTTAATTTTCGAAAAGGTTCACCTCCGTTTGCAGGTGCACAAGCAGGTTTACTTAGTGGGGATGGACAATTTAATTTGGGAACTTTTAGTAATGTTGAAATTGATTCCTTGTATCAATCAGCCAAAGGAACTCCAATTGGGAATGAAGCTGCGGAAGACTACAACCTAATCGCGGATAAATTTAAAGATTTAACCCCATTCTTACTCATTGATAGTTGGGGATCCATGTCTCATATCAGGAGGAAATTAACGCGGTGGGTCGAGGTTGAAGTTGATTTAAGTCTAAAATTTACATATCAAACGCCTCCATCTAGTTTACAAACGATTACAATCAAAACGGATGAAGGTATAATATATGCCAATCAAGCTGAATTGTTAATTACAGCCAGAAATTCGACAGATATAGATCTTGAAATCACCATAGCTCCATCTCTTACGGATCTTCACAGTGAAATAATAATTGACGGTAACGAAATTCGAACTTATGAAATCGTTCCTGCAAATAAAGAAAAGAATTACAGTTTGCAATTATTTGTCAGATTAGATTCGGAGGTTAACTTCGAAAAAATCCGATTAACTAAGTATACGCATCAAAACAGTACATTAAGGAATATGGAATTTGATTCTGACGATATTTTACAATTTATAAAATTTGATCTAAAAGGTTCAACTAAGTTCATCATTAGTGAAGGGAAAATAAGGATTAGTGATCCATTTGTGGTCGGAAATCTTTCTCCCGAAATGAGTTTTCTCGTCATAGCAATGATAATTGCAGGAATCTATATTTTCTTTCTCGTTGAACAAATGAGTCATTCTATTACGAGAGAAGAATATGCAGTTGTTAATGTTAGGAGACTACGTTTGTTTGGCCCGGTAGTCAAAATACAAAGAGGTTCGGATATCCGAGGAAAATTAATATCAATAAAATCAAAGGAGGAAATTTTGGATTTGTATCGGTATTTGATTCAACATCCAGGCTATCACAGCATTAGAGACTTACAAAAAGAATTGCAATATCCAGTTTCTGGTTTGTTATATCATCATTTAAACCAATTATTCATTGCAAAAACAATTTCAAAAGCGCAGACTGAGAAATATGGATATCCTGTGGGACAAGAACCTGATCAAATTCAAACCTCATTAGAGTATATTAACAACATACAGCAGGTGCTACCTCGAAAAATTCTAATTGGGATAACTGCTTTTATTCTTGGATCTGGATTGTTTATCTATTCAGCACTCGATATTACTAATAGGGTTATAGCGAATATAGGAGCATTAATTATCTATTTCATCGCAATTCTGCAACTTAGATCAGGATTAAATAAGGTAAATTCTCTCCAATTACCGGATAAAATCGATAGATCAAAGATTGTTTAACATTTAAGACTTCAATCCGTCCAGAGACCCGTGAATAAATTTAAGTAATTCTCAAGTGATAGGTTTGATTAGTTCAGCTTCAACAGCAAGATAGGGTTACTTTATCTGTAGTTTCTTTCGTTTGGTGAGGATTAAGGAGCGGATAGCTATTAATAATGAAACCCAAAAAGAGAATAGAAATGACGCTCCCATTCGATTGATTGACAGGATAAGGATAAAGACCTTATACTTCTTTTTCTTCGCTTTTCCAAAAAGTCCAAGTAATTGGGAATTTGATCCTCCGTGAGCAATGATACACATTTCCGAAACGAGTCGATCAGATCCAAGAGGAAATCGAAAAAGTCATTATAACCAATTTCATCAAAATCAATACCAGGAGGTTGCATACTATCCAAGGTGTCAGGTTTACGACATAAGTCAATAACATTTTATAATTTCAAATCATCCTTTATAAATAATATGTGAGCCCGTTGCTACCGAGTTTCAGTTTCAATAATGTCTGTTTAGACTTTAAATGCTAATACCTTAGATTTAATGAGGATACACAGTATGACAACTGAAACTATTGAGCTACCACCCCTAGAGGGGGAGACCGATGACGACTTGGTTTTAGAAGAAATCAAGGAAACCAAAGATAAGAAAAAACTAGATAAACCCAAGAAAGTGGTAAGTATCGACTCTCCTGAAGAGATGTTACTAACTGACGTTCCTGGTTTAGGACCAAAAACTGCGAAAATATTAGCAGATTATGGTATCATGGACCCGGCACAATTAATGCAATTACCATTAAGTGTCTTTGATGAAATTGGAATTAGCCGCATAATGGCCAAGAAAAATCGAAGTGCAATTGTTGAACTTTTCCCAGCTTTGTATGGAGAATTTCAAGAATCACTTAGTCTTGAAGATATTGAAGGCATCGGACCCACAACTGCAAAAGCTCTGCGTGAAAAAGGGATGAATTTTCGTTTTATGGAAACGACTCCTATAAGGGAATTGGAGCAAATCTATGGCATCACTCCTAGTGCGGCTCAAAAATATCAAGCTTTTATCTCTGAAACAAGAGGCGGATGGTTTACAAACGCATACTCATTTATGACTGAACAGAAAAATAAGGAGGCTTTTACTTTTGGCGCTGATAGCATCGATATGGCAATGAGCATTCCCGAAATTGGCAAAAGCGGGATAATTTCCGGTGAAACATATGAATTTTTTGGAGCTTTCCGTTCAGGTAAATCGCAGATTTGTCATCAACTAGGCATTACCGTTCAATTACCTCTAGAATTGGGTGGATTGGGTAAGAAAGCGATTTATCTTGACACTGAAGGTACTTTCTCTCCCACTCGATTAATACATATGATAACTCGATTAAAACGAGAAAAGGGTTGGGACAAGGACAGCAAGGATATTTTAACTGATATTATGTATGCTCGAGTCAAAAATAGTGATAGTCAACAAGCTATAGTGTACAAGCTCCTAGATTTCTTAGGAGAGCATCTTGGAGAATATGGCGTCTTAATCATCGACTCTATTTCCGCGCACTTCAGAGCTGAATATTCAGGACGAGGAACTCTGGCAGAAAGACAACAAACTCTTAACAGTCATCTTAGTATCCTCCACCGAATTGCGGACACATACGGGTTGGCCATTGTCGTCACGAATCAAGTGCAGGCTAATCCGGCGCAATTCTTCGGTGATCCCACAAAAGCCGTAGGTGGCAATATTATGGGTCATTGGGCAGGTACGCGAGTATATCTAAGAAAATCGAAAGGTGAAAAACGAGTCTTTCGTATCTTTGACTCGCCTGTACTTCCCGAATTAGAAACAGTATTCGAGATAACTGAAGAAGGCGTAGTTTCTTCCGAATGATTGTTAAAGTCTTGAAATTAAAATTGTGTAATTCTCAACAAAATCATCTTCCTAATTTGATCAAATCCAAAAAAAATTGATATCAAGGTTAAGTTTCGACCATTGTTGAATTAATACTTGCTTGTCAATTATTACTTGACGAGCAATCAATCAACTTTCTTAATACCTATAACTAATCTTTACTAAATGTCTCCTCTAGATTTATTGACAATTACAAATCCACCTAAACTATCAGACATTCAAGAATGAAATGGTATAAATGTATTGTAAGTCGGAAACCTGGTAAACTACGATAACGTCTCATTTTTGCTGCTGGATTGGGCATCACTCGCAAATATTGTTTATTCTAATATGTGTCTAAAATTGATCCTAATCCCTTCTCTCGATCCATATTCATTTATTTGTTTTTATTTTTTGGATTCAGTTTGCCGACGAATATGAAAATGTCGAATAAAGTAGAAAACCTATCCATTATTTACCATTAACGATTCTGCTTTTGTTTTCCTTGTCCTGTTTCTAACCAGTAGAAGAGTTCGAACAAAAGAGCAGAGAATGATACTATAATTGTTACAAAACCAATTTGAATAGATGTTTGATCAAAATATCAGTTAGAATTTTGCCTCATCAAATTCTGCACAAAAACTTTAGAAGTTAGATTATAACTCGACGCAAATCCATTTTTCTTGTCGTGGAACGATAAACTCGCATCCAGTGTCTGTTACAAGAATCATTTCCTCTAAAGATACCATACCATAGCTTTTCGTGGCCACATACAGTTCAAGTGTAAAGATATTACCCGCTTCCACTAACCCATTCGGCAACTCTCCATACTTCTCCCAGAGGGGACCTAGTAGCACTCCTCCGTCATGGGCTTTGGTCCCTATTTGGTGACCCAAAGCGTGCTGATATGGTTCATAGCCTTGACTAATAACATGATTTCTGGCAACTTTATCTACCGAATTACCGGTAACTCCCGGTTTGATATATTTTGAAGCCTTGAAAATAGCTTCTCTCACTGTTTTGAATGCATGTAGGAGTTCGAGCGGAATCTCTTCGTCTTTTCCAAAAAACCACATCCTTTGAATATCGGAGCAATAGCCGTGGAGTTTAACCCCAAAGTCATTGTGTAGTGAGTGTCCGTTTTTGATTTTATATTGCGAGGGACCCACATGACCAAATTGCTTATCTGGACCAGCATCAACTGCTGGACATGAGTTTCTCTGCCATGATTCTGCAACTCCTTCAGTGTCCATTATTTGATGAAACATGATCTGAATTTCTTTCTCTGTCATATCTCTAGTGAATTTTGTTGTCATGGTATGATTAATTTTCTCAGTCAAAACGGCTGCGCTAGTAATTAATTCTATTTCAGTGGCAGTTTTCCGGCTTCGTACTTTTTGAACCAAATTTCGGGAACTCATAAATCGATCAGCGAAGTCTTTCAGGATCGAACTAAGTTTGACAAACATACCGTGACTCAACCCATCAGCCATCACATCATCATCAGAATAGTTCAACGCAATATTTTTTGGATTTAACTCCGTGATTTTTTCTCTTAATACCGCTGTTATTCCCTCGGTATAATCAATTACTTCATCCCAGACAGATTTATTCTTTTCAGCATCAGCATCAAAATTACCAACAATTGCAATTTTCTTGAACTCGTGCTTCTTGAAGAAGATAAAAGCAGATTCCCACACAATTTCACCACCTATCACTAGATTTTGAACTGGGTCTGGATTGGCATCCGTTTCTCGTACAAATGTAATCCAACATTCTATTCCTAATTCAGACATCACAGCTGAAACTAACTCATGTTTCTCACTTACAATAGACAACAAAACATCTTTTGGGGTTTTGACTTTATTCACAAACGAATTATTTGGACACAACTTAAGTAATTATTTTTTTGACTGATAACTTTATCAATTCTGGACCCATTTAATTGAGCAACCAAGAGCTTGAGTCCAAGGCATTGAAACTTTTTTTCCCTCAACCAACTCGGACACTGCTTGACGAAGATCATATCTTGTAATCTCATCGTGAAATTTAGGATTATCGTTTATCCTTCCATAATACACCAGTTTTCGCTCTTCATTGTAAAGATAAATTTCAGGTGTTCTCCCAGCGTTGTATTTCTTTGCAACTTCCTGAGTTTTATCTCTAAGATACGGAAAATTAAACTTCTTTTCTTCGGCCCTTTTGACCATATTGTCAAAACTATCTGTTGGATAGGTTACCTCGTCATTGGGATTGATTGCAACTAACTGAAAGCCTTGGTCTCCAAAGTCTGATTGAATTTGTACAAATTCTCGCTCACTGGCAATAACATATGGGCAATGATTACAACTGAACATAATCGCCAAATATTTCTTATCCGCAAAATTCTTCAAGGAATATGTGTTTCCATCTACTCCTTGCAGGTTAAAATCAATAGGGCTCGAACCAAGCTCCATAGTGGACATAAACTTGATACAATTTGAAGGAAAATTAATATTTCGGATTGACCGACTAAAAGAATAAGATGTATCTAGATTAAATTATCAGGTGATAAGAAATAGACTCAAAACAAAGCAGAATTCAGAACACGTATTGGATTTAAAAATAGACGAGATTAAGAAATTGAAATCGTTATTGAATGACAACAATTTTTCCCAAGCAATCAAGTTGATTGGAGAAGAGTCAAAAGATGAAGAATCTAGAACATTGGAAATACAAAGATGCCTTTGGAATGAAATCGATATTGAAGATCTGTACCCTATGGAACCCACCCTCCTTTTAAGTTATATTCTGTATAGGAAAGGAGTATTTCATGAGGTGGACTTCAAGGTTATGCTGAATAAATTTCAGCAAGTCGACAAGGTAGATCCAACCCATATTTTACAGATCTGTTATCTCGAGGCCGATTTTGATGATTTACACGATTTTAATACTTGGGTTAAATTCTATCAGACAAAAATTCCATGGTTGGGGTCCTTTTGGATTAATCCTCAAGAATTAATAGAGTTTGCAGAACTAGCAGGGTTAGAGGCCATTTCAGATGAATTCCGCGGAATGGCAAACAGGATCGCATCTTTAGTGAACAGACCTGAATATGAGACCGAGATTCTTGAGACATTTACACACGCCGAGTCCAAGTACTCGCTTCCCTGGTTCCCCTCGAAGTATCGCAAAAGCGTTGTTGATAAGATTGTAAAAACTCAGGTAAACAATCTTAACATGGATCAGAGTTATAAGGAATTGCAATTAGAATTCGAGAAAAATGAATTTCTTAGTGATCTACCTATATCATTTCCAGTACTAGAAGAGAGGATTTCCTCTCTCGAAGCACATACAATCGACAGTGAAAGTATTGCCAACGTACCGCAAGAACTTTTGCAAGATTGGTTGCCCAAATTCGCCTATACGAAGCCAGAAACTAGGCCAAAGATAAAAATTATGTTTCCTGGAGGACAGCATATTGGTCATTCTAGTATCTTGATGAAAATTAATCTACTTGGAAATCTTAAAAAGAGAAATACGATCAAGAAAGTGTTAAAGAACTTAAAAGAACTTAGTGATGCAAAGTAGTTCCCGGAATCGGAAGAGCCTCTATTCTACAATTACAATTCTGGCCGGAATGGCAGCCATTTCCATAGCATTCGCAGCGGAGCTTTTAGGAATGGGTTACCCCGGATTTGGTACTTCACAATCCCGAACTGATGACCACCGTGATGGCGAGAGAGATCGCGCGAGATCGGTTTGCCCTGACGCTCATGGGTGTCTTCGCCGCCGTCGCGGTGGCCTTGGCTGCCATCGGCGTGTACGGTGTCTTGTCCTACCTGGTAAGCCAGCGCACCTCGGAAATCGGCATCCGGATGGCGCTCGGCGCTCGTGCGTCGCAGGTGCGCTCGATCGTGCTCGGGCAGGCTGCCGCATTGGCCGGAATCGGTATCGGTGTAGGACTCGCCGGCGCGTTCGGGTTGAGCCGGCTGCTGAACACGATGGTCTTCGGCGTGAGCGTCACCGATCCGGTGATCTTCGGATCGGTTGCCGTGGGACTGGGCGTCATCGCCATCGTTGCAGGATACGTCCCCGCACGTCGTGCCACGCGGGTAGATCCTATGCACGCGCTACGAAACGAGTAAGGCCGCGAATGACCGCTGACGGATGCTGACGAACGCGGACGCATAAAGACACGTTGCATCAAGAGCCAACCCCGGGGGCAAGCCGGGGGTATATGGACCGTCACTCGATCTCCACGCCAAGCTCCGCCAACCGTATCCGATAAATCCTCCCCGACCCGTTTCGATGACTGGAGAAGTAGAGGTACTCACCGTCCGGTGACAACGTCGGACCGTATTCGTACTCCGGCGTGTTGACCGCGGGCCCCAGGTTACGCGGCGTGGTCCAACTTCCATTGCGGAAGTAACTCACGTAGAGATCGTCTCCGCCAAATCCCTCGGGATGGTCGGTGATCGCCAAGATCATCATCTGACCGGCGGCGCCGACGTACAAGTCCGGTTGGCTCTGTTCGGTGTTGATCGGCCCGCCGATATTTGTT
>JACZSS010000690.1 GCA_022574115.1 Candidatus Heimdallarchaeota archaeon
TAAAATCTTCCAAGATAGACTCTGCCTTATCCTTATTTCCCATAGAGCGATATAATCTAGCAATTATTTGGAGGATACTTATATTCTTCGGCAAATTTTCCAATGCTTCCAGCAATATGCTTTCAGACAATTAGAATTTCAACATTTTTTAAGTTTCTAACTTGGTGATTTGAGGTCCAAAAACTAGGTCAAAATTAAGGTCCATCTCAGATCGATCGATTTGGATTGAAGTTTGACTCTTATTAGCTAGAGCTTTAAATGCAGCGATAAACTGATTTTGGACCAGAGTCAGCGTATTCTTTCTTCGTAACCCACATCTTGCCAAATGTTTTCAAGGAGGCAAGAATGGATCCACCAATCCATACGGAATATCGTCTTTCTGGGGGTGCGACTACTTTGACATCTACACCATCGGGCACTAAAGATACTAATTCCTTGTGCAGTCTTTCTTTGAGACCTGGGAACATGGTTGATCCTCCTGAGAGGACGATGTTGTTGTACAAGTGAGGTCGAATATCTACATCACAGTTTTGGATGGACTTATAGATCAGTTCATGCATGGGAACCTCTTCTGAACCAATGGATGCGGGGTTGAAGAAGACTTCAGGCGCTAAGAAACGCTCCTGTCCAATTGAAACTGTATCGCCGTCTGGCATTACGTAGGATTTCTCCATTCCAGATACTTTATCGGCTAAGGCAAGCTCCTTGGTGGGATCTAAGGCCACATAACACAATCTTTCCTTGATGTCACGAACAATCTCTCTTTCTGCCGAGCTCGTGAGCGCATAGCCACGTTGACGCAGGAGTCTGCGAAGGAAGTCCGTGATATCACGACCACCGATGTCAACTCTTGAAATTGCGTGCGTGATGGCAAATCCTTCATATACCGGTACAACATGTGTTACACCGTCTCCACTGTCTACGACTATACCCGTCGTTCTACCAGAGGCGTAGAGACTCAGTACCGCCTGCATTGAGATGTACATCGCTGGGACGTTGAAGGTCTCGAACATCAGCTCCGCCATTTTTTCTCGATTTGTTATATTATTCATGGGTGGCTCGGTTAGTAGTACCGGGTGTTCTGCGGGGTTCACTCGCATATCGTTAAAGAAGGTGAAACTCCATATTTTTTCCATCTGACTCCAATCGTCAACCTGACCATGTTCTATGGGATATGACAGTTTGAGTACACCTCTGAGGTTCAGAGCCTCGTCTCCAATATAGTATTCCCTGACATAGTGATCAACATCTGTCATAATTGACTGGTATTTGGGGTAACCAATAAGAGTTGGAAACACCGATCTGGGCTGATCTTCACCTGCAAAACCGTTTTTAGAGAGTCCAGTGCCATTATCAATGACAAGGGCTCTATTACTTAATTCTTCAGACATTTTTTTTCTCCTTATTTTTGTCTTGAAAGTTTTAGTCGATCATTGATTGATTATTGATTTTGTTTATTTTCTCGCGGCTACGCTAAACAATCAACCATTTCACAATAATGAATTGATCAATTATTTAATCAATCAATCATCAATTTAATCAGGCAATTCGTCACAGAATCCCCAACCAAAATGAAACTTTCAGTGTGTTGGGTTTGGCATTATATTATAAAAAATATGCGATCGATTTTTAGGCGTATTGCTTTACTAGATTACTTCGGTATCACTATTCTGTGGTCAATAAGACGTAAATACGTATGTATGTTGGAAAAATCGTTCAATTCCTTTGTCCTGTTATGGCCGGAAACCAGCGTTAAGACGATAATTGATTAATTACTTCATCTTATGTACGTTTACAACAGTTTTAAGCTATTTAAGCTTTCTAGTGGAAGTGTCCAATGGATCGATATTGATGACGGTACTTTGAATTATCTATCAAATTGATGATCATAACATTAGAACCAGTTTTCCCTCATCGCGGACCGCAGGGAGATTTGAGATGAATTCGACGCCAGAGACCCTAAGAATGGAAAGTATCTTGTTTTTGAGTAATTCGTTCAGTTTGGGGCCATTTAGGTGAATAATTCCAGCCCGGAAAAAAATTCTCCAATGGAAAATCTACAAGTTCTGCTTGGTCATTGCAGAGATCTAGGAATATGCTTTCATTACG
>JACZSS010000691.1 GCA_022574115.1 Candidatus Heimdallarchaeota archaeon
AAGATTGCCAAGCGCGCTGTCGTTCAGCTGGGTTCGCACTAGCCGAGCTAACGGCTCGGGGACTACCAGTGCTATCGTGCCCTGTTTGTGCTTCCGAACGATTTTCAATAAGGCTGTATGGACTCGGGCTGCGGCCGATTCCAGCGTCTCGCCTTTTGGCGGGCAGACGCTTTCGGGCCGGTCTTGCCACTGTTTGTAGACCTTGGGGTGCTTTCGTTTCAACTCATCATGAATTCTAGATACTGGAACTGCCACTTGGTGGGGTATGTGGGCACGTCGACCTGGATATCCTTTATTCATGATTAAAGCTTCATACCACTTGGCTTATTGTCTCATTTTAATGACACTACATCCTTGAGCATCAGGATAAATTGATCTAAATCTCGTTTCGATTGAATTTCTGATAGGCTAATAAGCCGTATCGTGCCCTCTCCTGCCACTTTTATTTCCGGAATTATCGATTTTTCCAAACATTTCTTATCCAAGTCTTCATGAGAAATCCTATCAATTTTAATCACAAACTCAGAAAAATATGGTTCGTAAAGAGGACTTGATACGTTGTCTAATTTTCCCAACTCCTCCCCTAAGTAATGAGCCTTATCTGTTAAAGATTGAGCAAGTTCCTGAATCCCATCTTTACCCAGCATGGCAAGATATATGGCTGCGTTGACTGCTGTTATTGATTGATTTGTGCATATATTGCTTGCGGCTTTTTCACGTCTAATATGTTGTTCTCTTGTTTGAAGGGTGATACAATACGCAGGAACATCCGAATCGATTTCGGTTGTCGCTCCGATCAACCTTCCAGGGACTTCTCTAATCCATTTTCTATTATATTTGGTTGCAAGAATTCCCAATAATGGACCACCAGAGCTAATACTATTCCCTAATATCTGTCCTTCGCCAACAACAATATCAGCGTCATATTCACCTGGGCTTGCCAACATCCCCAGCGATATAGCGTCGATTCCAACTGTGACCAGCGAATTAGATTGATGGATAAGCTCAATTAGCTTACCTGGATAATCTGATAAGGTTCCGTAAAATGACGGAACTTCAAAGTAAATGCCAGCATACATTTGTTCTTTCTTTGGTTTTATGATCTCTTTTTCAAACATTTCGATAAGTTTATTGATATCTACTTTCCCGTTATTATGAGGTATTATCTCAAGATCTATTTCCTGATTTTGAACGTAAACCCTTGCAACCGCCAATCTTTTTGGAGAGATGGGTTCTGCAATGATCAATATTTTCCTATGTGTAATTCGATGCATTATCAGCAAAGCTTCGCCCAATGCGCTGCCCCAATCGTACATTGAAGCATTGACAACATCCATTTCCAACAATTCAGCTACCATCGACTGATACTCATAAATGAGTTGCAGGAGACCTTGTGAGATTTCAGGTTGATACGGAGTATAGGACGTATACAACTCACCTCGTCGCATCAATTCCTCAATCGCCGCAGGGATGTATTGCTGTCGAATTCCTCCTCCAAGAAGAGCAACTGTCTGCTTTGGATCTAAATTTTTCGAGGCAATTTTTGCAAATAACCGGCCCAATTCCTGTTCTGAATATGGTCCTGGAATATCTAGTAAATCGTCGAGAATCAGATTACTTGGAATGTCCGAGAAAAGATCCTCAATCTTCTCGAAACCTAATTCTTGGATCATCTCGTTCCGTTCGTTTTCACTTGTACCAATATAAGATTCATAATAAGACGTCATGGGCTTTCAATTATTTTAATTTTAGAGTTCATCAAGTTCTTGCTGAATCACTTGGACATATTCCTCGGCTGAAATTAATACCTGTTTATCAACGGATTTAGGCTTCACTCTAACTAAATATCCCTTATCATAAGGCGAATCGGAAATTATTTCCGGTTG
Source organism: Candidatus Heimdallarchaeota archaeon (assembly GCA_022574115.1). Classification (GTDB taxonomy): domain Archaea; phylum Asgardarchaeota; class Heimdallarchaeia; order Heimdallarchaeales; family Kariarchaeaceae; genus LC-2. The sequence continues at coordinate 1,887 of JACZSS010000691.1, forward strand.
ATCCTCGAGAACACGGTTATTTTCCACAAGAACACAGTCGAAGGGTACGTAAATGTCACCAGTTGCCTTTAAAGCTTCAACTACACAGATAATTTCATTTGCATTGAATTCTTCACCCACTTCTTCAAATTGGACATACGAGATCTCACGAAGCATTTTTTGTGCGTAATCACTAATACCCATTTTCCAGGTTCCATCACCTAGGTCTTCCAACCATT
>JACZSS010000692.1 GCA_022574115.1 Candidatus Heimdallarchaeota archaeon
TGACGAGCGTCTTGAGATCTGTCTGCTCGCTCATCTTGTTCGCTCAGCCAATGACCTATTTTACAGAGGACGACCGCCGGCCGTTACGCCCCAACGCCTCTTCGTCTTGTGAGACGTTCTCTCAGGGACAACACGGGGTTACCGCCGGCGTACAATTCTCAACACGGTTCTACAGGTGGTTCCAAAACCCTCTTACGGGTAACCGTCTTGTTTTATTCAAAGTGTCTCTCCATCATCCACATCTCTTTCATTTTTTATCTCGTCAATAGTTTTGTCTCATTTTTCATTTTACTTACAATTTATCCTTTGTTCAGAGTGATTGCAATATTTGTTCCTTCAATCCTAATTTTTTACTTGATCATTATATTCTATACTTTCTCAATTGTGTTTATGATTTTTATCGTTAAATCCGTTAGCTTGGACCCAATCGGACCACTTTTCTTTCCAGTATTGGTCTATTTTGTAATTCCGCTTCTAATTAATTCATCACTTTCCTTGGAAGTGTTTAATCCTATCTTTCTCAAATTTAGTCCTACAATCTGGGTAATTGATTTTGTTGCTAATACAATCTTTATTTTTAAAATGACTTTTTCCGTTGTATTAATCCCATTTTCAATCATCATATTAGGGAAAATAAGTAAAAAATTATTTAGTAAAATTGAGTATAATTGAGAAAATAGCGGTATTAGTAAGAAATGATTGATGGATTGATTTAATTTATCCATTTTTCAATCTTAGAAAGAAATTCAGGAAATTCTAACTCCTCACAGACCCGCTCTAATTTATTTTTGTGTGCTCCTTTCCATTTAAGTTCATTTAGCGATACATCCATTGGAACATCTGTTCTGAGAGTCGCTACATACTTATACAAGTTGGCCTCTTTTTGATGCTTTCTTAACGATTGAGCCAAGGATTGAGATCCTCGAATTTTTACGCCCCAAAGATCTGGATTATCAGGGATGTTTTCTATGTGTTTGAATTTTGATAGGATTATAGAAGATGACTTGTGTCCCCATCGGGGAATGCCTGGAATTCCATCAGAACGATCACCCATTAATGCCAGGAGGTCAGTTATGGATTCAGTACCAACTCCCCATTTTTCCTTAACGGCTTCTTCATCATACATTGCATTTCTCACGCGATCAAACATGATAACCTTTGTTCCAACAATACACTGGGCAAAATCCTTATCAGGTGATAATATGACTATTTGGTCTATTTCCTCATTATCCTTGAATTTGGTCACAAGAGTAGCAATAGCGTCATCTCCTTCAAATTCAATCATCCCCCAACAACTTATCCCAAGGGCTTCAGTAATTTGCTCAGCCAGTTTAAACTGTGAAAATAAATCGGGGGGGACTCTATCACTTTTCTTGTATCCGGGCAATAGGTCATTTCTAAATGATTCGATAATTGTGCTAAATGTGACAGCGATGTGGGTTACCTCTTCTCTTTTTACTGTCTGATACAAATATGAAAGAAACGACCGACCAGCTCCAATTTCTTGACCTTTTGAATTCAATTTCTTAGGAGTTCCATAAAACATCCTATATAGGTCATAGGTTCCATCAACTAGATACAACTTTTTCTTCAAAATCAAAATAATACTCAATAGATTGTTAATAAATCGATCTAATTTGTCTCAATGCTAACTCTTCATTTTGTCAAAAAAGCCGATTGTTGATCCATCATTTTGACACTGATTGAGAAAATGTGAAATCGTGGTACCTGTCGGATAAATAAAGAACCAGATGGTCAAACCTTCAATGGTCAAAATTCTTCGAAATGCGTATTGTATTCATAAGACGTTTTGAAAATTTTATGAAAATTTACATACTACAATCTAGATCCCAAAAAATCAACTAATCATCTTCTTCGGAATTTTGATCGATTGATCTCAGAAATCACACCCTGAGCTTTGTGAAGATAATCTAGTAAGTTGATTTTTCTATTCGCTCGATAAAACTCGTATTGCCAGCCATTAACTTTTGTAAGGTCTGAAACTGGTTTCGCATTTCCTCTTGCATGTTTTGTACATCACTAACAAAGGTTTCCAGGCCTTTATTCTGTACTATTAATAGTGCGTTGTCAAGAATTGTCGCC
>JACZSS010000081.1 GCA_022574115.1 Candidatus Heimdallarchaeota archaeon
CTTTGTCTTCCTGAAAAATAAAAAGAGATGTTTTACATTTGCAACGGTTTCACGAACAGAGTTATGATCATCAAGATTAACCCGATTGACAATCGGCGCAAGCATATCTATTGGATCTCGAATATATCCCAATTCCGTAGGATGTAATAAAAAACTGAGTAAGCGATGAAAATCATCAAGATTCCTCATATCCAAGATATGAAAGCTAACGTGTTCAAGTGCCTGCTCGTAGCTTATTTCATGATTTAAATCCCCAGCCCTTATAATCTTTCTAATTTTCATATTTTCAGCATCTTCAAACTTGAAGAGTGATTTCTGAACTACTTCATGCTTGAAAAAGAACCTGGCCAGCTTGGGGGTGATCTCAATAATACCATATTTAGCATAAAGAGAGGGAACGAATTGTAAAATCGCCTTGTAGTTTGGAAGTGGGTGAATTTGGCTTAGGAGGGTAAAAACCTCTTTTTTGTATAATTTAAGATTGTAATCTTGTGCTAAACTTGGTTTGTGATTTTTATTAAGCCCAACAAAAATTACGCCTTTGATTCCATCATCTGCATTAATGATTTTGAGCATTCGTTTCAAGATTTCATCCTTAGAGCTCAAATCCTTGTAATAAAATGCCTCGAACCCTTTTGAGATATATTGTCTTTGAATTTTGGTCGAGACTAGATTTGCCATATGTTTCCGTCGAAATAAAATCAAATTCGAACTATTAGAGTTTTGTGAGGTAGATTAGTATGATAAAATCAGATTTTGATTGGACCACCGTAGAGTTATCTTCCACTATTCCAGAATCGATCGATCAGATCAATTTGATTAATCTTAGGTTAATAATTGTTTTGAGGGCTGAAATAGCTGATTTATCTAACATTTAAGTTTCAAGTATTGTAATTTGGCATTCTTTATCTCTTAGTTTGTCAATCCAAGATCTAATCTGTTCTTCATCACTTGGAGACTCATAACTGAGTAGGTCCAAGTTGGGTATCGTTAGCTTTTAGAGATTAGTCAAAAGAGTTATCCTTCGAGGTATGATTCCCCAAATTTCTGAAAAATACAATTCTGCCGTCAGGTAAGAATTGCAGGCCGCACAATTTCTAATTTTTCGTTGTCTATGAGTTGAAGGCTAATAAATTCTCCAAATAACGATTTAAAGAACGATCTATGAGGTCCGATAATTGGCGAGCGTTTTACATACTACTCCTTAACACAGATTAGCAAAATAAGATATTGTACCTTAGTGAACTAACCTGTCCCATCTTGGAGAACAGAATTCTGGACCTAAAAAGTCGACAGGTACAAAAAAAAAAGTGATAACATTGAGTTACTCAAGAAATAATCAAAATAGAGGCGGACAAAGAAACCGCCAACCAAGAGAAATGCATGATGTAATATGTTCTGATTGCAAGAAAGAAACACAAGTTCCATTCAAACCGGACGGAGATCGTCCAGTTTACTGTCAAGATTGCTTTGCCAAACACAGACCCCCAAGAAGAGATAACAGATATTAATCAGGCTCTCCTTTGGTCTTGATTGGCACAATCACCCAAATCATTCGATCGATCCCTACTAAGACAGTTTTGAATTGAAATTCATTATTATACATATCAAATTTATCGAATTAGTTTGGAAATTTTATTTAGTTTACTCAGCAGATTTGACGTCAGTAGATTTATCCCCGTCTCCGGATGATTCCGTATCCAAGTACCGTTATTCCAATGACGACACCTGTCCCCACAATTATATTCGGATCGATATCACGGAAGAAATTCGATGTACTTGTTGTATTAGAAGATGGCCGAAAGGGATTCACGGGGTAAATTTGTACATTAACTGTATCACTGATCGTGTTATTACTTGCGTCATGTAAAGTCAAAGTAAACGCATATTGACCGCTACGAAATTCGTTCAGATCCAACTGGATAAAATCTAAGAAAACCCAAGATGTGTTTATTAGCAGATCATTGAGAGTTAAATTCTCCTCTAAAGTGAAGAATGTTGGATCATCGTCGCCAACTAACCAGTTGATAACATTCCCTTCCTCACCTTCAAAGAAAAAGAGATCTGGAGGTGTAGACATAACGGGAACCCCAGTATCCTTAATCGTGACAATCACCTCATCAGAATTGACATTTTCGTAAATATCGGAAACAATTATTTCCATAATATGAGTGCCAATTGTGAGATCATCAAGACTAAAGGAAAGAATCGAACTTGATTCCCACAAACCTTTAGCAAAACTGGCACCATTCCTAGTAACAAGATAGGTCGATGGGTGCGCATCATCTACGATCCACGTGACGTTTATCCCAAATTCATTAATTCGAATGTCAATATCGGATGGAGCGGATATTTCCGGCGCGGTTGAGTCTTGAACTGATACAAAGATAGTATCTTGAGCAGTATTACCACTTCCATCACTCACCAAAATTGAATAATTATACGTTCCAATGCTTAAACCATCAGTATTGAATGTAATAAGTTCTCCGTCTGACCACAATCCTTGTTCAATTTGTAATCCATCAAGAAATACTGTATATTGATTAGGATCAACATCATTCAGCTCCCAAATTAACGTATTTCCAGATGAATTTTCCTCAACGACCAATACATGTTGTGATTTGATTTCAGGTACCAATGTATCTTGAATCTCAATGGTGATTGAATCGATAATCGAATTTCCAGCTTCATCAAATACGGTCAACGTGAAATTATAAACACCAAGTGTAAGGTTCTCAATATTCCACGTGATGGGGATATTTGATGCCCAAGATCCAGTGTCAACCATTGTTTCATTTTGATAAATTTCATAGTAATCAGGATCACTGTCGCCTACAGTCCATAATAATTGATTTCCAACCATACCAAGTTCGTAAGATGAATCCAACGACGATGAAAGAATCACCGGAGGTCCTGTGTTTCCAATGACAAACTTTACATGATCTATCTGAGTATTTCCAATAGTATCAATAGCGATCATTTCAAACACATTTAATCCAATAGCTGATTCATTCAAACTCACCAAAATAGATTGCCCAGAACTCCAGGAACCAGAATTAATGGATACATTATTTTGAATTAAATCAAAAAAATAAGGATCATCATCTGTGAGTACCCAAGAAATGACAAAACTTGATCCGCTATCTCCTGGAATAAAATCAATTTGATTCACAATTTGTGGCGATGAATTATCCATCGTAATATTGGTTAGGAGAAATTCAAGAGAATTTCTTAAAATTAAATTGATATCTCCTCCAGTGTTGGCGGGAACATAAGAATTTATCGCGAGGACCGATCCCTTTAGTACAAGAAACGGTGTTCCATCATCATATCTCTCGATTATAAAGGAATTTGATGTTAGGTTGGCGTGGACCGCGCTTGAGGTGTTATATCCACTTACATTCTTAAAAATAGGATGATTCAAATCTCCTGTATATGATTTAACAACATTAATGTCTAGTGATTGCACAAATGGTCCATAAGCACTAGAATTAAATCTTCCACCGATCGACCGTATTGAATCAAAGTAGGTAAGCGGCATTAGAATTACATACCCTCCTCTATCAACATAATCTGCCAACAGATCTCCATACCCATTTGGGTCAGTTGGAGGAGTATTACTGGTCCAGGTAATCATAATCTGGTAATCTTCAATTTCCTGCAAGGTCGGAGTTGAGGTTGCTATATTTATCTGATCAACTCGATATCCGAATGGTAAAATAAGATCTGCAAAATCATTTGCAAAGGAAGAACTGTCCGAATGTAATAACAATACCTTTTGAGATAAAAGATAGTTAATCGAATTTACTAAGATCAGATCTCCATTACCATTCCACTGAATTGGATCCATCCAGGCACTAATACTTACCACTGCATTCTTAACCCCAACGAGGGGTACGCCGTCGATATAAGATGCAACCAATGTAGCATCAGATCGAAGGGATACAGGTTCAGTAGGAAAAAGTGGAGTAAATGACAAAACATTTTCAAATATAGGATGGGTTGAAAGTCCATCATAAACTCTTATGATATCCCTAATACCGTTTTTTATAAAAGCTGAGTAGCCATCACTGAAGAATCTTCCCTGAATATCCCAGAATGAATCTGAATGAGCAAATTCGGCCATTATGACTGAACCACCACTGTCGACGTAGTCAGCTAATACATTTCCAGTAGTAATTGGATCCTGGGGAGGAAGGTCAGTCCAAACAAAAACCAAAGGATAAGATACTAAGTCTGTCAAGCTGGGTGTTGCATAAGCGATCCCGATACGATCCGCAGTTATCCCATGAGGGGTGAGAAGAGCTTCTATTCGATCAACAATAGTGGTGTCCACTTCTGCGTGTAATAGTAGAATTTTATGATTAGACTGAATTTGGATATTAGAGAGTTTATTTTGGGTTTTCCTGATAGATTTAATATCATTATATTCTCCAGAATCACGTTCCAAGCCTTCTCCCAAGCTCCTTTGTCTTGATAATTTTTCTTGAGACTGAGGATTTAGCGCAATTGAGCTTGAAATATCGCGATCACTGGAATATCCATTCAAAGCCATCGTGATTTGAAAGACCAAAAATAGTGTCAAGATCGATTTAAAATCAATTATTTTTGATATTTTCATGAAATACCCACTTTATACCTCGGATCTAATTTTAAGCCGGCCGTTCGACTTTCCAGACGACTTCAGAAGTTCCCCTTGACCTACCTTCAGCGTCATATTCAGTGTAAGTAATCTTAATTTCTTCAAAGCTAAATGAGAAACTTTCAAGTGGGGTTAATTCGCCTCCACCAGTACCTGTTTGTATATATGATGTGATAATTACATTATTGAACTCGTATTCTAGAAACGTTTGTTGTCCACTAACAAAAGCAGATGTTAAAAATAGTTGTACTTGTGGCGTAACCCTTCCTTCAGCTAAATACTCAAATAGTTTAGGTGAACTTTTGTCCAGTGCTTTTACTATGGAGATATCTGAAATAATAACATCACCTTTTCTACTTGTTAGACCAGAATAGGAAGAGCCAGGTTTTGTGGCTCCCCAAGACCAAGATAGAATTTGAATTTCATCTTCGTGTCCGGTTGCAGTAGCTTCACCTTCAATTCCCTCCCATCTTAAAAATGCTCCTCCACCCCCTCCTTGAGATAATTCAATACTACCCGCACTTCCCTGATTTTGAAAAAGTACAATTCCTGATGTGACCACTAAAAACGTAACGACCAACGCTGTAAAATTTTTTAATTTATAATCCATAAAATTTCCTCTTTAGAGTGTCTTGCAGTCCTAGAATTCTTATAAAAACCCTGTCTGAACCAAAGCAATAAAATATACAAATTCGCTAAAGTCATGAACAAAGCAGTGGCTCTTTGATTTTATCAACTAGTCGATCGATCAATCGATCGTAGCCTAGTTAACATTCCTTATTTATTGATGGACATAGTATTATTTGGTAATATTGTTAAATCAAATCAGGTTCCCTGAAGATCAAATTTTGAGTATTATAAAATCAAACCAAAATCCTGTCGCAATTTCATAAATCTCTCTAGTGTCTAATAAGATGACAACTGTTCCAATTTGGTCCAAGTATTACAAGGAAAAATTCTTCATGTTTACGGGAAAAAAAATCACCAAAGGTCATGGCGATTAACGCAGGTAACACGAGTTTCAGCATGATTATCATCAATCGGACATCCTTTCCGGTAGTTATTACTGAGAATATCCCCTATATTTCGATGTCCGGAAGCGTGAGAATTGCGACAAGACACGATTATGAAGATTTACCTCAAATTCACATCGACCTCCTTGAGAAATACGATCATCCAGAACAGGGTCGCTGGATACCAGATCTAATAGATAAAATTAAAACCGATCCGGACGATGTTTGGATGTTAGAATTTACGCCCGAAAAAACATTATTGTATTAAATTTCTCAGAATGGTTTCATTCGGTAAAATTTGGCTTGAACGTCGAATACTCGAATCGATTCCGATCGATCAACACGAATTAAGACTGATTTGCATCGTTAAGTGATACTGCCATACCACTTAGCAAGCTCAGTCCCGATCTCATGAGGATAATCTTCTTGAATGAAATGTAATCCTTCTCCAAGGTCAACCATTGTAATATTTTTGAAATTATTCCGTACCATTTCGACCACATCTTCCTTCATACCAACCCCAGGAGAAACGTAAAAACAGAGTTTTGGGACCTCTGTCTCTTTGAGCCATTCCTTATAATTCTCAACTGCAGCAGATAAATCTGCCGGTTTACCCTTAATTGGGATGGATCGAGGCCAAGCTAACAAGGGGTTTCTACTTTTTGCGTTTGGATATGGACTGGCATAGTAGGCCTTTTCTTCTGTTGTGAGGTCTCTATTAATCATATCCGGCAGCATTTTCTTGATGAACATATTCATTCGTTTAACCATCAGAGAACCAAAAAATCGATTTCGCATCATCTTGATGGCTAATCTTATGCTCATCTGCATCTCATCAAAGTTTGGAGCTTCGACCATAGCTTCCATAAACGCAATCCCTTTGACATTGTCACGATGAGTATTAGCATAATGAAAACCTAATCCCGATCCCCAATCATGAATAACTAGGGTGATATTCTTCAGTTCGAGTTTCGTAATAAATGCGTCTAGATATGCAAAAGAATCATTAAATCCATAATCTATATCGGGCTGATCGGACTTGCCCATACCGATTAAATCTACAGCAATGCACCTTCCGAGCTCAGTTATATAAGGTACGATATTTCTCCACAAATAGGAAGATGTTGGATTTCCATGAATAAACAATACTGGATCACCCTCTCCTTCATCAATATAATGAATTTTACTTCCTTTCACATCAACATACTTCGATTCGAACGGGAACTCCGCTGATATTATCTTACTCTTTTCTTTGGTACCTGTACTTGCTGTGTGGGATCCGATTGCTTCTTCCATTATATGTCACCCTTTGGAATAATTCTTCCAATCTTGTTAGCCTGAAATAAAAATATCAATGTTTAATATTTATAGGAATAGTCATTCCAATATTCCACATTATCTACGGATATTTTGCTAAAGTTTGGGAAGAGATTATTGAAAACACGCATGGCAATCGGTGGAATTATTACCAAATAAATATCAATTGTTGAGTGCTTCAGAGGTTGGATCGGAGAAAATTGATCCGACCATTGACTTGACTTCATAGTGCTCCGAATGCTCATCAAACCTTGAAAGTAACATTCGTGCTCTAGGTGGAGCGACCGCAATTTTATAGTCTTCTCCAGCAAAATCTTTAATCGATTCTATTGACTCGAACCACATGACCGTAATAAATTCCACTTCAGATTCAAGCTTACGACGAAGAAGCTGGATACCTTTAAATCCAGTTATTTGACGCTGTTTGATATTCACAAATATTTCTGTATGTAGGAGTAATTCATAGGGATCGGCGTTCTCCACCGTAGTCCAACCATGCCAAATCCTGCTGATCATTGGCGGATTATCAGAAGAGAAGATAAATGTCGATCGATCGAACGGGGTTGCCAAGCCTCATTTATGAAATTAGGTTGAGATGACTACGTCAACTTTAGTCAGTTTGATTGATCTTGGAATAGGTGTTGGTCTGATCTATACTTACCTTAGAAGCCATTCCCAAGCTACTGTTTATCTTGATGCCCAACTAGTATAATTAATTTGCAAAACATCTCGATGTGCCAAAACTGAACAACGAAGGTTATCTCCTTTTATGTACATGTTATTGTTATGAACAAGCTAGGCTTAGCTATACTAGCGGTACTTGCATTATCTCTTGCAAATGCCGCGCATGCTCAAGATGCGCCTCACGTCTCTGTTGTCAAATTTTCTCTGTTTGATGCTGAATCCTCGATATGGACAAATATTACGATGCAAAATCTTGTTGAAAGAACGATTTATGAAACCGAATCGGGTGATGATTATCTAAACGGATTACAAGGAGAACTATATTTCAACTGGTATGGGTTTGATGAAGCACTTGTAGTTGCTGATTTTGGAAATCTTACCTACGATTTCGAAGGGGCACCAAACATGATTGTAGATGTTTCAACTGGTGGTGTAAATCGGACAGTGGAAATCAAAGAACTGCCCGTTTTTGTTACCGAGGATTTAGGAATCACAAAAATAGTGAATATGTTAACTGATTCGTTAAATCGGGCAACAGGATTAGGAATTGATCACGCAGCATGGCCAGTTGATCTGCAAATGTTCGTCTTGGAAAGTTATCCAGAACAGTATGCTGTAACAGTGTCATTTCAAAGAGGTGGAGATTTATTAGACTACGTATTTGAAGAAAACGTAACAATATTTGCAGGCCGTGATTTACCAGTGGGAAATATGACTGAGGACTGGTTTGAATCAGCAATTCACGGAGAATCTAAACGGTTAGAGATCAATGCGGGTGGTTT
>JACZSS010000082.1 GCA_022574115.1 Candidatus Heimdallarchaeota archaeon
TGGAAAAAACCAGGTAAAATTTTTATAATTTCATCTAATTGAACCTGAGAATTGGTTTTTGTTAGACTAGAGTTTCATGATTCGATTCGGATAGTTGATGTTTTTCTGGAGATTCTGTGTTGTTCGATCTCATTTTGCTTTCATAGAATGCCCCCAACACCAGACCAAAGATGAAATTTCCGACTAAAAAAGGAATGAGCAATCGATCCCAGACTCCTGGTGATTCCTGATTAGATTGTAATGAGAAGCGATTTGTCATCACATGAATCTGGATCTTGACATAGATAAGGTTTACGGGCAAGGTTCGTGCAACTTTTGGTACTGTATGTATGAAGTGACTAGATTAGGTCAGGATTGCTTGAGTAACTGCGTGTATCAAATTCAATTTCTTTTCCAATTTCTCGCTGCGACGTAGCATCTCTATTTTCTCACTGAGTTGGAGATCGAACTGCATCAGGACACAAAGATTCTCCGCTTCACGGTAGACTTTGATTGTGCCCACAATGTCACCACGTAGATTAGAGTCAAAATTTGATGTCTGATACCGATAGTATTCTCTGTATTCGTCAATTACAACCTTGTAATACCCATGCTTGATCTCTCCTGTAGGATCAAAGACTCGAGAAATCTCACCTTTCTTCAACAAGCGATCTATCACTCTTTTTGTCAACGGTCCATGATAGGATTTCTTATTTAGTGAACTGTCACCTAGTTCTTTTTCTGATTTGTACAATTCATTCGCAATATCTTGAAAGGAAGCTTGACGTATGTTTTCTAAATAAGTGACGATTAAGTTTTCTCGAAATTCATGTATTTCAGAGCGTGATCTTGACATAATGATTGATGAAAGATCTTGAGGCTACTGATTAACTTTTCTGAGCACCAACAGAATATTAACACTATATTGTTAATTTTACATTATAATATTATGAAAATTTCCACTTGCGCGAAGTTTGATGTGTTCCGCATTGATTATTTTATGTTACTGTTAATATTAACAATTATCATTATATATTAGTGTTAATACTGACAATTTGAATTAACTTAAACTCTAAAGAGATTGGTTCATTCCTAAGATTTCCAGATAATCCTCTATCTATAACCCGGATTGTGAACGAAAAGCAATTGATTAACATTATGATTTTGTTAATCCTTTAGGACAGGATTAGTCTTCTTCAGAGATTGGAGGACTGATATGAAACAACCTAAGATAAATACAGATACAGAAGCTCAAAAATTACTTAAGAACAAATACCTGAAGAATCTTGTAACGAGTGAAAGGCACGATATTATTTGGAGATATTTAGATGGCGTTTACTGTGCTGATGCCTTAGTTAACATCAGAAAATTGTACCCGCAATTGCAAAAACGTGAAGTGGATGAAATCATCGATAAAGTAAAACGGAGAACTTATCGACCTGAACCAATTTTTGATCAATGTAATAAAATTGCTTTTGATAACGTAACCTACAGGCTGAACAACAATAAAATCGAGAAACATTCACCTAGCAACTATCTCACTAGGAAACTACCAGTGAAGTACGATAATAAGGCTACTTGTCCAAACATTGAAGCGATGCTCACAAAGATGTTTAGAACCAAAGAGATCCAGACCATTTATGAATTGATAGGTTACAGCTTTTACCCTAGAAAAACGCTTAAGGCAAATATATTTCTATGCGGAAAAGCCAACACTGGGAAATCTACTTTGGTTTTGATTCTAAGAGCCCTAGTTGGCGATAATAACTGCGTTGGTTATGGAATACATGCCTATCAGCCAAATTCGAGCAAATATGCTTTAGCCCACTTAAAAGGCAAACTTATGAACATCGGTGATGATATCAGTAATAGGGATCTCAAAGACGTTACAATTTTGAAATGGATCACGGGAGGAAGGGTAGCAATCACCGTTAGGCAGATTTACACTGCTCCAGAGGAAATAGATCAGCTACCACTAAACATATTCTGTGCAAATGAATTGCCAGCTGTACCGAATGATGACGCATTTTATAATCGATGCGTAATTTTAGAATCCAAACATGTGTTTCCAGAAAAGGATCAAGATGCTGTCTTAAGAGCATTAACTACCCCTGAAGAATTATCTGGTTTGCTTAACAAAGTTCTCAAACATCTACCCAATCTTATGAAGAGAGGTCATTTTCAACAACAATCCAATACAAACGCTATCAAGAAACGATGGCAAAATTTCGCAAACGATGAGGTTCAAGAATTTATACAAACTCATTTAATCATGGAAAGATCCGCCGAGACACCGAAAATAGAAATTTATAAGAAATATCGAGAATTCTGTAAATCCAAGGGCATAGTTATCAAAATTCAGACTTCTTTTGGTAGGTCACTTAAACAAAAGATCAATGAAGATGTACCGTTTGGACTTGGTTCAAAGAAGATTAAAGGGACTAATTTCTATGTTGGAATTAGATTAAAATAGTCATCTTTCCGAACCTCGTAAACTCTGCATTCACACAACGATGTCTTTGAAATTTTACGATTACCACTCGTATTCATAATCCGCACATCGATGCTAGATATATTTAATGTTTAGAAGGACGATCGAAGACATTATCAGATAGCAAACTAGTTATTAGCACATTTTCCTGAATCGGTTGAAATGGGTTGAAAGGGAACTCAATGACACATTCATCGAAGTACTTTCAACTAAAATCAATGGACCTTAATTTAGTTCTGCGAGTTTTTCTTTTGATAACTGCTGATAAGACAATTAGACTTATCATAATAGGAAAGGCAGTAATTCCTATATTCACTTCATCAATGAAATTGCCATTTGTTGCCCTAGTGTCTACAATGATAATATAATTATCAGTTACGACAATTTTATTTGGAAACACTTCATCAAACTCAATAATTGTTTCAGATACTTCAGATGTAAAATTGAGATAACCGACAGTATAAACAGAATTCTCAGATTCAATATAATAAATAGAATCCCCCTTAATCCATTTGTCTCGAATTGATATTTCTTGCGTTATTTCTTTTATGGTATTTGATTCAAGCTCTAAGCTTAATATTTTATGATAAGGGTAATCTTCAACAACAAAAGCAAACCTACCATCCCTCGAAATCTGGAACTGAACTAAATCACGAAATCCGTAATCATAAGCATTTGATAGGGAACCATGATATGTAGTGTTCTCACCGTTTTGGAGGTTATATCGATACAACCAAAAATTGACATCTTCTGTGCATAACTCAATGCAATTTTCGGGTTGTATTTGTGCAAAAAATGAAATCCAGTTATTATTTGATGTGATTAAAATTCTATCTTGCAGTAAAGTAGCATTGTCGAATGTCTGCGAAATCTCTTTGTCTAAATTTATCTTAAATGCTGTTTCTTTCTTGGTTGAAAGATCCAATAATATAATTTCTAAATTGCTTTTATCAATTAATTCTTCAATATTCGGATTTAGTATGACTCTATTTTGATAGATATTTAGCGGACGCCATAAATTAGTGACTTGATACTGAGTAACAACTTCCCATTTATCATTTGATAGGTCCACAATATCAATTTTATCTTTTTCATCTTGAACATAGACCATATCGGAAGATGTTGGAAATATCGCGTTTTCTATTGAACAATCACCCCCAACTGCAAAATACTCCAATTTATGTTCCCCTAATTTCACACCATCCAAATCGTAAAATGAAACAATATTATCAACCTCTGCGAGAAAGCTGCAAGCATGGGTTGTCTGTATCTGAAATAGATTAGATGACGTGAAAATCAGGACAATTATTAGGTATACCTTGAGGATTCGCATCATATACTATTGGTTTTTATAAAATTAAAAGCAGGTTGTGCCAAATTGATCAATTGATTATTGCAATTGGGTTAAATAGCTTGTATCACTTCTTGATATTACATCAAATGCATTAATTGATTAAGCGTAATTGCATACTAGAATCTCATGATTCGTTGGGATCGATTGGTCGACTACTCCGAGTCTCGGAACATCGGGTGAAAAAAATTTGCCAAGTGCGTATTATCAGCCTATTACGCATTACGAAATTCGGAAATCAAGATTGAATGCAAAATGGGAAACCGCTCAAAGTACCTAATTCTGCTAAATGCGTATTGTATTCATAATACGCATAATTTTACAAAAACCAAATAGATTAGTCAACTCTTGAGCCTCCTACAAAATCCATTGGAAACGTATCGAAATTTGAAGATCCCAAAAATTCCTGCAAAATTTTAACGAGGGACTCGAATTCGGAACTACCGCTCTTAGTCACGATAATTGTTTGCATGGTGATTCCTTGAGAAAATCTGTCCTCGATCTCAATCAGATTGTTTTTCTTCAAGTTTGGTAGGTGATGACTAATTTCACCCCAAGTCAATCCCAGCTGATTTTTTAACTTCCTAGTAGTTATCGTATGATGCTCGACTAATATTTTCATCATGGCAAGTCTGACCGGGTGCATGAGAAATTTGTAGTCAAACATTGCTTTTGGGATCTTAATTTCTAGATCTTGATCCGTTGGTAACTGACTAATTCCAGCCATCAAATAGAGATATTTCGACATCTTTCCATTGAATATCAGACTCAATGTTTTCTTGGTACCCTGATTAGGGATCCATCCTAACAATTTTCTAAGATTACGTTGTTTAATAAAATAATAACCACCGCCCAATGTGGAGATAATCAACACAATACCTCCAACAAAGACAGATCGTAAATCGAAATTACTCCCTACATCTTCATAGGTGAGTTTTATTAACCACATATCACCGTCTCTACTCCCAGCTAGTACAATTCCGCCATCCAGTGTTAAGATTACAGACTCAGCAGAGTCCGCTTCAGATCCGCCATACGTCTGATCCCATAGTTTATCACCGCTTCCATCAGTTTTCACTAACCACATATCACGTGACTGACTACCCAATCCGAAAGTAGAAGTACTACCCGCAAGTAAAAATCCCCCATCAGTTGTTTGAATTATGTCATTAGCTATATCCACCCCTGTGCCTCCGTAGGTCTCATTCCATTGAATCTCGCCATTTACATTTGTTTTTGCTAACCACATGTCTTGATCGTTGCCGAAACCATCAGTTCCACTGATCGGTCGTTGGGCAATAAATTTACTTCCCGCTAGTATGAACCCCCCATCAATTGTCTGACTAAAAGCATTCCAACCATGGCTCGAAATACGACTGTATGTTTGATTCCATTGTAAAATTCCTTCTGGATCTGTTTTTAAAAGACCATTAATGTTTAACAACGCAAATCCACCATCAGGGGTCTGAAGGAGAGCTGTAACCCAAGAGTCAACAGAATATGTCTGATTCCATTCTACTCCACCGTTTAGATCAATTTTTATTAACCAGGGACTAGGTCTATTTTTATATCCACCTTTACCTCCGGATAGCGCAAATCCGCCATCAGAGGTTTGTATGATCATTACCGCTGCGTCTCCTGGGTCAAGAGTATTGTCCCATTCAAGAGTTTTGTTCCATTGTGTTTCACCATTTACATCTAGTTTAATGAGGTGGAAGCGACCTCTAAAGGCCCCTCCATATAAAATCCCCGCAAATAGAAATCCTCCATCTGAAGTCTCAACAATTGAGTGACCGCTCGATTTATCCAGAGCTCTCTCCCACTGTATTTCACCATTTTCTTGCGTTTTGACTAGATACATCTTTTCTGAAGTTGATCCGGCCAGTACAAATCCTCCATCACTTGTCTGAATCATATCATTCGCAGAATCAGAGTCTGCTCCCCCGTAGGTTTGTGACCATTGCATTTGGGGTCCATTATCATCGTTTTGAGCTAGTGTTGGCTGATCATAGTTGTAACTATGAGGTAGTTGAGTTAATCCAACAACGGCGGCGAACCAAACTACTAAGATAAACACCTTCTTCCGACGTGTTTTCACGAACCTATTCCCAACTAATTCTGAAATAACAGTTAGCTATAAAAAGATTGGGTAATTTTGGGTTCAAGAGACGCGGCCCGAATGCTCAATTGTTGATGATTTAACCCTCAAATTCACTGATAGAGCTAAAGAATGATGGAACAAAGATAGTATTTCATTCAAAAACAGTGAAATCAATGGTTATTGATCGATATGATTAATTTTCTAAATGGTTTTTTTTGAAAAATAAAATTTGTATGATAAGCCTGCAAGTGCAACAGTACCTATTGTTGTCACAATGTTTGTTGTAGTCATGAATCCAGAATCACCATTTTCTTCCCGGACACTATGATCTTCTGTAACCTTGAAATCATCGAAGCTGATTGGTCTCGTTGTTGCTACCCCAAAGTGGTTAAAGCTTCCTCGTGTGCCAACTAACTCATGTTCAATTATTTCGACGTTATTTATGAAAACAATAATTGTCCCCTCGTTTTTGACAATCTTGAAGGTGTAATCAACTCCATTTTCCACGAAATCATCTGTTCTTGTATAAACCTGTGCTGATGTCCCTTTTTGTATAGTTATTGCATTCCCTTCTTCTATAATTATTGTATTAGCGCCATTGAAACTTCTGAATTGAACTAATATCCAAAAAGCAATTAGCGTTGAAGTATTTTTTCCATCCCAGTCCAAATCCTGGTCGGTTAATTCAAATTGCCAATGGTAATCATCATAGGGATTCGAAGAATCATTAGGTAGAGTCGTATAACGATCCTGTTGAACTTTGAATTCCCAGACTCCGTTCTCCAATGTTGTTGCATGATAGGCATGATCCCAAATCCATCCTGAGTCGTTAATGAATCGATTGGATACAAGCCTTCCATCTTGAATAGATAAGGAATGATCAACTACCTCGATTCCCGTTGTCCCCCAATTACGCCAATTAGCTCCTACAAAGGTCCAATCTCCAGATCCTGATGAAAAATCCTCCTCAAAGACGTAATTAGAAGCAATTATATTGCTTGGCAGAACCAATAATATGGAGATAAATAAACTGATGATAAATTTGTTCAAAGTATATGTGTTATTACTTCGTTTCATACTATTTTATCACCACCATCGATATAAAAGCGTTAGGTATTTTTGGGTTCAAGAGACTATGCTAGAATGCTTTATTGTCGATGACATAATCTACAAATTAACGGATTGAGTTAACTGGGGATGACATAAAGATATCATTTGGTCAATAATTGAGAAATTTCTGATCGATAATGGCAATTAATCGAATATGCTATTCTGAAATATTTTCAAGTGCGTATTATCAGCCTAAGCAGTAAACATTCAAGCTAAATACAATAAAATCAATCTGAAAAATGAACACAAGAGTACTTCACCAAACTTCCTGGATATCGAAATGGTGCAATTATACATGTTCTCCAGTCTTATCATGTATTTTTGTAATTACACTATAGTATGTTTTTGTACATGTTAATAATACTAATAAGTATAAACCAACTAGAAGTTCAGAGCATTGAATTTCCTCATATGTTCCTCAATATCATCGATAATATATCTACGAGTTGTTTTAATACTTGCGTGACCAGCTAACCTTTGACATAATACTAAATCAGTTGTTTTCCTATAAAGTCTTGTTACAAATGCTCTGCGGAAGTCATGACAACTATAACGGAATCCTAGATCAAGTTGTACATTACGAATGAACTGTATAAGAGCAGACTCGGAGAACTGAGTACCACGTTTGGTCAAGAACAACTAGGGTTTGGTTGTTTGGATGTTTTGTCTTCTCTCCAAGTATTTGGACAAGAGAGATTTGAAATTGGGATGAATAGAAATAGAACGGTACCCTGTGATCGTCTTTGATTGCGATACAAACAACATCCCTCGATCTAAATCAATATCCTCAATTCTAAGAAATCGTAATTCCTTAGCTCGGACACCGGTAAACCATAACATACTAACAATTGTGATTTCTCGAAGTCCCTCACACCTAGACATTATTTGCTTGAAATCACTGTCTCTCATCAATTCCTGCTTGTTCTTCTTGCCATTGGTAATCCTTATCTCTTCAACGGGATTATGATCAATCAGGTGGTGTTTAAACATCCATTTGAAGAAAATATTGAGAATGATCCTGTAGGTGTCCTTGGTTGATCTATACTCGAACTGGTTGAGGAACTCTCCAATATCAATTTGAGTCGCGTCTCTTATCCTAGATCCTCTAGCAACACAAAATTCAGAAAATTGTCGCAGTAACGCCTTGTAATTACGTAATGTAGTTTTTGAGAGTGACTTTTAACTTTAGATAATACTCGATGAGTTGCTCGTCGTTCATCCTCGATAACTCAGAAATCATATTTTGACCTCCTAAATCCGGGCTTCTTGTCAAATTCGCCATTATAGGCAGGATTATTAGTTTTCTCATACAATTGTTTTAACACATCCTCTAAAATAAACGAGAGAGCTATTTTACCCCCTGCTGGTAGGTTTTGATCTTCCTTAGCCAAGAAA
>JACZSS010000693.1 GCA_022574115.1 Candidatus Heimdallarchaeota archaeon
GAAGAGAAAGAAGAAGTATGGATCGATCAGTAAAGGGGTTTAAATAGGGATAACTAGATCAAGCGGGTCCGTTGAGGCACACACTTACGTTTATAACTTGACGAAACTGACTTTATTTATGCATTCGAATCGAAAATACATTGGCCAAACAGATATCCTGAATCTAAGAAGGTACCGAATGGGAACATTCGAAGACTTAGGGGCAAGCACATCGGACCAGTTGAATCTTTCTCTCGATTTAATTGCAGCAACTCTTGACCTTTTTAATGAACTCAATTCCAAGTTGGATAAAATAGATCCAAATCCCACTCAAAAGACAATTCAAAATTTGGTCTTACTTGAAATACGAGACTCTATCCAACTAATCGACGATATTTCTTCAACATTACAAACCGGGATGGCTGTAGTTTCTAAAAGCGCAATTCGAATTGTTTTTGAGAGGTTTACAAGACTAAATTTAATTTTTTATGGAAATAATCAGCTAAAAATTGACTACATCGATTATCACGAAAAGCATTGCGAAGCAATTGGGCTTCAAACTCTTAGGAACAAATTTAGCATGAGGAATATTCGCGAAAAATTCTTACAAGATGACGAGCATAAGGCAAATCTCAGATTTTACAGCGCTATGTCAGATATTTCACACGGAAAGCTTCCTGGTTTAAACAGTAACATCAGTGTAACAGATAACGAAAGATCTGATCTATTTAGGATAATCGGCGGTTTGCTAGAATGGCTTACATTAATAATGTGCCTGTATTTCGCGGAGCATTTCCCAATACACCATCCTAAACAGGTTCGAATAGCATCATTGATGTATTTACTGCAAAATTCAAATCCTGTAAAATATTATGATTTTGATGAAAGTCTCAGTGAACAACAAAATTATAAGAAAGTAATCGGGAACTATACTCGTGGTAGTCATCTTTCTCCTGAAGATTTCAGTAAAGAATTCGGCACTAAATTCACAACAGAAGAGCTAGATCTGAAGGATGATCTAAAAGTAAAAGCGGTAGCTGTGACTGAAGGCACGGGTTCTCAAGGGCTCGTCCCAAATAAATTTTCCAATATTGCGGCGGATCGACTTTTTAGAATTGACGATCTATTCGATATTCTACAAGCTCAAAGTCAGGAGGAAGTAAGTGATATTGTCGACGGGATAGAAGTGAATCCTGACGAATTGACGGATTTATTTAATCAAGATAACTAGGGTACATAATCAAATCCAAGTTACTGCTGTGAGAATTAATTTTCCTTCTCACTTTACTTCACCAGTTGTCATTCGATCATAAATACTCGATCTAGCTTGGGAGGAAAATGCTCCAACAACCTAAAATGACACTCAACAATCCTAGTGTAATTCCCAGAAGAGTTATTATTACTTGAAGTCTCAGAAATGTACAATTTGATCTCTAATTCAAGAGGGTCAGCTGAAAAATTTTGTTGTTAAGCTAATATCGTTCGGGTAAAAAGTAGGAAACTAGATTTCCCATACTGTTTTTCATGTCGTCGATCGATCAAGAAACTATGTTTATGACTTTTGGCAAGCCACCAACAGTTGAATCGGCAGAAAAAAGAGTCTGAACGGACAATTTAAATAACAATACATCAACTGAAAAATGACAGTAAGGTCTTGCACCTTTATGCCCATAGCCGGGCAAGAATCTTAGTGATTATTGCTCGGGTGCTCCTATTTGGTCTGATCAGAACTTCCCGACTCAGACTTATACCAATTTTGTGGTGGACTTATTTTGTTTTACCGTCTAACTATAAATGCTGAAGCTAAATAAAAGTGTTCCGCAAAAGGCATCAACCTGTTCTGATGGGGATTCGCCTAGGCCACAATGCAAAATTCCAGTTTCGGGAATTTGTTGAAAGATTAAGTATATATTACACAAAATGAAGGTTCGCCTATAAGATCTAAGGATCCATTCTATAATTATAAAAGAGAGTAAAATGATCCAAGAAAAACATGGTCTCAAGCCATCTGGATAAAATATTCATAGGCCAAAACATGATAATGGTAAACTCACGTGTCCTCAATGTAACTATAGTTATTCAACCCTAGATCCAGCTGAGCGTGCACACAACATTGGGG